>MNVF01000040.1 GCA_001871535.1 Candidatus Micrarchaeota archaeon CG1_02_49_24 | reverse complement strand
TCTGAAAAGCCAGCAGGCGATCGACGGCAACAGCCGTCGAGCTATGCTGCAACAGCACGATTCAATCGGCGACAACAGGCGAATTCAAATTCACGAGAATTCAAGGACAACAGTCCTTGAGATTTTCGCCCTCTGGCGAAAACTGGATTCTCGAATGAGCCGCATGCGGATGTTCGCCTTGCGAACATAGCACACCATTCGCTGCCCGAAGCAGCGAATCCGTGTACCCAGCGCTTTGCGCTGGGTTCCGAGCATCCGCGATCGAGCAAACAACAGTTTGCTCGAGCTATGCGCTGAAAGCGCATTCAAGGACGGCTCTTCGTGAAATCTGATCATTATCCCTAATTTAGCATTTCCCGCGCTTACCATGCTTTGCAAGAAACGAACAATCAAGTTTAAAAGAGTTGGCGTTTTAATCATTATCTATTGTTGTTTTTTATGCACCTTCCAAATGCCGTCGTTTGGCAATATTTTCCGGTGCAATCATGGTTTGAAGTATTGGGTTTTCACCAGAGGTGACAAATATGGCGAGGAAAAAAATGTTTATAATCAAGGATAGGCCGGAAGATACGATTGTCGTATCCGTCAAGCGCATGCTTGAAAAAGATTATGACAGCGTCGCTGCCCAACAGGACAGCAAATTGAGCGAGGCTATTTCCCAGGTATATAATAAGGCAAAGGAAATCTATACCGGCAGGCGTTCCCAGGAAGAAATGAGACGGATGGGCGTCTATCCGCTCGCTGAGGCATTCAAGATTCTCAAGGAAAAAGCCTGCCCACTTTCACTGCGCGCATTTACCGGTAGGGTAGGCCGCGGCTCAATCAAATCAATAAAAATCGGAGGCCGCAGGTATCTCACGAAGCATGTGGTCGACCAGCTTACCGGGATGTATACTGATTACTATTCGGTGAAGGACTCCTACAATATCCTCAACAAGTACCGGCCCATTGATTTCCGCGCGTTCATCGGCAGGATTGAGAAGAATTCTGTGCCCAGCATCAAGATTGGCACCAAGCGCCTTATTCCAAGGGACTATGTGGAGCTCATGACCCATGTCTATCAGACTTACATGGAAGTGAGGGATTCGCTCGCCTACCTCTCCGGACAGGGTGTGAAGATAAACAAGAATGCCTTTGAGCGAAGGCTCGACAGGGAGCGCATACCCCATGCCAAGATTGCCGGCAAGCGCTATATCGACCGGGGTGTGCTCGACGAGCTTGCCTCGCAGGAACTCGCCCGCATGAACTTGAACAGGCAGTAGGGACTTGGGTTGTTAAAATGGCCGCTAAACCAGCCAAACCATTTTCTTATTTTATTTTTTTTATCCTATTTTTGTTTTTATCCCTTCAGATTTCATTTGCCGGGCTCTCAACCTCCAGCCAATATACGCTCTCCTTAAACACAGAGCCGTCTGATGTATCCATTGCCAGTGTCCTGAACACCAGCCAAAAAACCATCATTGTGGCCATAAATGGCAGGGAAACATTCCTGCTGGATGATGCCACCGGCCAGCCCATCACGGACAAGGTGAAAATTGCCACACTTCTCGATGAGCATCTGCGTACCACCAAGAACTATTCGCAGACTATCGACCTTGCTGTTTCCACCCTGACTTCATTTGATGCCAGCAAGGCCGCAAGGGAGTCGCTTTGCAAGCGCATCACAGGCCTCTATACAGGTCCTGAAGATTCCACCCCATGCAATGACAAGGTCAGTTGCATTGTTTCCTGCAGCGCAGTCCAAATGTGTGCCGGCGTCGTCTATGCTGCCGGAATAGTCGAATCGATTATGGAATACCGGGATGACCTTGCTGCATACAATAGCAGTTTCGAAAATTTCAAGGGAAGCATGCAGTCTGCAAAGGCTGATGGCACACGTCTCACTGAGGCAGCCCAGGCGTTCAATTCATACAAGGCCGCTGTCTCCGGCATAAACAGCAACCGCCTCCTTACCAATTGCTCTGACTGCTTTGACTACTGCAGGCACTACAACTGGAGCATGGCCAGGCTCACGGCCGTTGAGCGCAATCTCACTTACGTTATTTCAATCCAAAACTCAAGCACGGCCCTGCCTGTAAGGTCAGATGCCATCCTGAATTCCACCAATGCCCTGCTTGCATATTCCTCCCAAAGGCCTGAAATAAAATCCGGGCTTCAGTCAAGATTGAAAAAGATGGGCAATGAGCTCAACAATTCAATCGAATGGCTGGCAAAACGGATGGGCGTGGCCGAGCTGGGCAGGAATTACGCGCGCTACCAGAACCTATCCAATGTCACAAATGCAATGATTATGCGGGGCGATGTGCGCCTTGCCATTGTCAACGAGCCAATCCTTGGCAGGCTCAATGCCACCATTCTTGCTGAGGTCGGCAAGCGTAAATTACTGCTTCAGCAGGTGGACAACCTCACTGCTCGCATTGGCGAGAAAATCAGCAAAGTTTCAAACAAGACAGCTGCAGGCAATGCTGAATTCATCGGCATCCTCAGCTATTACAATTCGCTAAAAAACCGGACCGCGGCAACCTATGATTCGCTTTCGGCAAAGAAATCCGAGCTTGAGGCCGTTAATAACAGGCTCAACGAATGGATGGTGGCAAACGGCGCAGGCTCATCTTCAGCTGGCACCGGCGGCGCGCTTGGAGGAATAACGGCCAACCTGCCTGTCCAATGCCCAATAGCATTCGTTATTATGAGCGCTGCTGTCATCGGATTGACGCTCGGCTATGTCAATATTATAAATCCAGCCAAAAAATACTAACACATGATGATGGTCTGGCAACTCCTCATTTTTGTGCTCCTTATTTTTGTTGTTTTTGCTGCCACCACTTACCCAGCCAACTTATCTACAGCCGGTTCGCCCACAGTTTTAACAAAATCAGTCTCAAGCCTTACGAATAAAACCGTCTCAAAATATCTTGAGCCTTCTGATTCCATTGAGCTTATCTGGCTGAATGAGAGCGCAGGCATGCTCCTTGTGAAGCTCAACGGGGCAGAAACGTTCATCATCAACGATTCACGCGGAGAAATCGTCACGGATGCCAATGTCACCGTCAAATCCTTGGCAGACTACATCCGCTCCACTGGCAACTATTCCAGGAAGCTGGCTGCTTCCATCCGGCAGCTGGAGGAGTTCAATGCCAGCAAGGCCTCCGGGGAAGCCGTCTGCAAGCGAATGACAGGCCTTGACCATCTTCCCTGTGTTGACAGGGTGAGCTGCCTGGTCTGCTGCCTTGCAGTGCCCAATTGCCAGATGATTGCCTATGGCGAGGGGGTGGTGCAGGCAGTGATGGAATACAGGCAGGCCCTGAACAGGTATGAGCAGAGCTATCCCGCACTCAGGCGCTCCCTCGAAATAACCGTGGCCAATAGCAGCCACATTGTCAATGCAACCAAGGAGCTTTATGAATACAAATCGGCAGTTATGGGAATCAACAATGCCAAGCTGCTCGGCAAATGCGGCTCCTGCTTCAACTATTGCAAGCCCTATAATTGGAGCCTGGCCAAGCTCGCAGCCTCCGAAGATTCGCTCATCTACCTGCAATACCTGGAATCGCTCAGCGAAAACCTGGGTCCCCATGCCAAATTGATTCTCAATGAGACTGCAAGAACCAAAGCCTACCGTTACAACAGGGCGGAGAACAAGTCGCGGCTCATTTCCAGGCTCGACAGGATGGATGCGGCTGTGGTTTCCGGCATGCTGGCGCTCCAGGCAGGCGGCTATGGCGCAGACATCCGGGAGGATTACCGGAGTTACCTTAATTATTCGAACCTCACCCGCGGGCTCATTGGCCGCGGAGATGTCAGGCTCGCCCTGGCGTCCGAGCCAGAGCTTGACAGGGTCGGAGGCATAATCACCTTTGGCCTAAGCAAGCGCCTGGACTGCCTGGCCAATATAGCCCTGCTCAAGGCAGATATCGAATATAAGCTGGCATTCATCAATTCAGGCGCGGTCCGCGTCGACCAGAGCCAGGCTGTCCAACTACAAAAGCGTTATGCCGAAGCCAAGGCAAAAATGGCAGTCAGCTATGTGTCCCTGCTTTATCTGAAATCAGATTTGGAGGACATCTACAACTCGCTTGACTGGCTGATGGCATCAGGGGCTCCCTCTCAGGCAATCTGCCTTGTCCCGCCGGCGATTTTATTCACGCTGATGGGCGGAATTGCATTCACCAGAAGAGGTATTTGATAGATATGCTCGCGTTAAACAATGCCCCACCGGTTCGGGTTGCAGCATTCGCAATCCTATTAGCCTATGTTTTTCTCGTTGCCTCAGTTGCAGCTGCGCCCTCCCTGGCCTCCCAGCTTACAGTTTCCAAATATGTTGAGCCAGGCGACAATGCCAACCTGACTAGCCTGGCGTTGGAGAACATAAGCAAAGAGGCGGTTGTGCTGGCAAAGATAAATGGCGCCGAGACCTTCCTGCTCAACGACACGACCGGCCTGCCAATCACCGATTACGGCACTGTTTACAGTTTCCTTGATGCAGATTTCTACCGTTCATCAAATTATTCCCAAAAGCCGGCAGCCCAAGGCAAGACGGGCGAGCGTGCCGCAGCCCTCATTGCGAATACCAATGCTACCCTAGACTATCTGGCAGCCCGTTCTGGCATAAAGGAGCGCCTTGCATCGAAAATCCAGGCAATGGAGGGCAATCTCACCTATGATTTCAACAGGACATCCACAGTAGTTGGTGTCAGCGACCTGTGGCCGATGTACCTGGACTTCCAGAACCTCTCGAATTCAACCCGCGGCTACCTGGGCAAGAACAGCGTCCGCCGGGCGCTTGCCAATGAGCAAAGTCTTGACGAACTTAACGCCACGCTTTCTTCAGAGGTTTACAAGCGCAAGATGGCAGTTGTGGATTACCAGCGCTTTTGCTACAGGATTGGCCAGAAGCTCCTGGAGCTCAGCTCAAACAGGACGCTCATTGACCAGAAAAAAGAGCTGGATGCGATCAATGTGCGATATGCTGCCATCAGGGATGATACTGCCATCAAAACCTATGATGCGCTCATTGCCACAAACAGCGAGCTTGAGTCAATGGACAGCCAACTTGCCAGGCTGATTTACAACGGCAGGCCTGTGGTGCCTGTTGGCGATTTCTGCATAGTGACGTTATTCATACTGTTTCCTGCTGTGGCTTACCTCTGCATTGAGAATAAAAGGCGTTATTTGCCTAAATAGAGTCTTTTTGCAAGCGTTTCAGGCAGGCCTGCTTTTCTGGTTGCTGCCGCAACAGTATCTATGTCATACTCAGTTCTCAAAACTTTGAATGTTATCCTGCTTCCAAAATTGATAATCCCAAATGATGCGTTCGGATTTCCGTCTCTTGGCTGGCCCACTGAGCCCGCATTGAAAATATACCTCGTTTGCATTTTTGCCAGTTGCACTGCAATAGGAATGCGTTTCTTTTCTTTTTTTTCGTTGTGCGTATAAAACGTTTTTATCATCGGAATGTGCGTGTGCCCCAGAATCAAAATCTGATTTTCAAAAAGCATGCTTTCCATCATATCCGGTGGCATGTCGGATTCAACATATTCATTCAATGGGCCTGTTGGGCTTCCATGGAACATTGAAATTTTTCGTCCATTGTTTGTTGATTCATATTTCAATGGCAAAGAAGAAATGAATTTTTTATTATCCTCGCTAAGTTTTTTTTGCGTCCATTCAATGGCGGCTTCGGCATCGCCAGACATAAACGACAGGTCGCCAGTTGCGGCTGCATGGTCATGGTTGCCCTTCACAATGCACAGGTTTTTCAGCTTTCCCAGGCGCTCAATGGTTTCATTGGCAAATGGGTAGTAGCCCACCAGGTCGCCTGCGCATAAATAGCCATCAGCGCCCCCATCTTTGCCGATGGCTTCCAAAACAGCCTCCAGCGCTGGCAAATTAGAATGAATGTCTGCGATAACTGCCAGTTTCATAAATAAGTGTTTGATTGTAAAAGTTAATAAACTATGGATGCGTTATTATCGTGAAGTTGGCAGAATACCCCGCCCTTCGGGCGGGGATGAATGCCAAGCGCCAACTTCACGAGAATTCAAGGACAACAGCCCTTGAGATTTTCGGAAAGTCCAGCAGGACTTTACGAGCTATCTTCCAACTGGCAAGATTCAATCGCTATCAAGCGAAAACTGGATTTCCGAATGAGCCTTCATACCCTGCACATTGTGCAGGGTCTCTCGCATCAGCGAGAGAGGCTCTTCGGAAAATCTGA
>MNVF01000057.1 GCA_001871535.1 Candidatus Micrarchaeota archaeon CG1_02_49_24 | reverse complement strand
TGCCATAAGTGCAATCGGCAACTCTGTTGCCGAGCTTTTCGCTATCAAGCGAAATCCAATCTCGGAGCGCTCGCTCCAACATGTCAGGGTTGCGATTGTCTAATTATTATACAAGATGTCAAAAATCCGCGAGCTTCTTCTGCGGCAGGATTTTGCTCTCCCTGAATAAAAACTCCCATTTGGGCCCACCCACTCACAGAAATCCGAATAGGATTAGCGGTATTCCCTTTTCCGGCTGGCCCGGCATAGTCACCAACAGCCTGCCCTCAAATTCGGCTGGATTAACTAACTTGAGCTGACCAAAACCCTTCCGTGCGCCGCCTATCTCAAAGACGTATTTTTTTCTGCCTACCCGGATAATGTAATCTGGAATTTTTTCCCCGCGCAGGTTCTTTGCATAATACAATTCAGCCACAGAACCAGCGACATGGTGAATAAAAAACTCCTCGCGCAGGGCACCAACTAGCTTCGGGTCGCCGCGGGCTTTTGAAAGATAATACCTGAATGGGAGGGCAAACAATATTTTCGGCTCCTTAAGCACATTCGGGCCTTCGGGAAGAATGACCCGCAGCACAAATGCCTTTTCCAGAAGGTTCACATAGGAAATCGCCTTGTATTTATTGACCCCGAGATTTCTGGAAATTGATGAATAGCTGCAGCCGTCGATTGGGGAATTTGCTATGAACGAAATTGCGTTTCTTGCATTGAGCAGGTCGGATGCATCTAATCTTCCGTATTTCATCAGGTCGTTGTTTATGATTTTTTCCAGGATGTTGTCAATGGTCTGGGGCAGGGGCAAATCCAGCATAGATGGTATCGCCAGCCTGCAGAATTCATCATAATAATGCTCATATGGAGCATACAGGGGGTATAATTTTTTGTAATCATGAAGCACACGTTCAAGTATTAGCCTCTTTGCCCTAATCCCGTGCTTGAAAAACAGGTATTCACGGAAAGTGAATGGCTTGACAGGGAGGATAACAACCCGCCTGGACAAGTCATATTTGCTTTGGATTATGTCAACAGATGCAGATGACGTGAACACGACCTTAACCGGGAGAAAATCGTATATTTTTTTCAGTGATTGCTGCCACGCCTGAACCCCGTGAATTTCATCAATAAGGAACCATTTTTTCCCAAACCCGGATGACAAATCCTTAATGATGCCGAATAAATCCGCACCTGCTGGAAGGCTGTCCGCGCTTAGGTACATGGAATTCTTTAGCTCAGAAGCCAACTGCCGCAGCAATACAGTCTTGCCAACCCCGCGCACACCGGCAAGGCCTACAAACGCCCTTTGCCTGAGCATCGCTTTCAGCTCAGGGTAAACGAACCTCTTATTTTTAAGATTCACGACGCTTTGCTGTGCAAGGCTGTGGGAATCAAGAAGTTCCTTAAGGGTATTTGAATCCACCATAATAGTATTGGTAGGTTAGCTTTTATAAGCTTTTTGTAAGGATTTTGAACAAGATGCTATACATCTTGTCTAAGTATTGAACAAGATGTCAAAAGTCCACGAGCTTCTTCTGCGGCAGTATTTTGCTCTCCCTGAGATATTTAGCAAACGGCACGCGCATTTTCGAGGAGATGAATTGCTGAAGCTCAACAAATGAGCCAAGCTTCTTCATCCCCTTAACAGCTTCCCTCACGTTCTCGCGCACCTGCCACACGCCGACCGGAACCTGATAGCCTTCATAAACTTCCCTGATAACAACCACCCTTGCCTGCTTTCTGATTTTGTTTAGATGTTCGGCTATGGCAAACTTGGACGCATAATAGCCGCCTGCCTGCTTGCCGGCATAATCGCTCCTTCCGTAAAAGCCTTCATACTCTTCAGTGATTGTGAATCTTTCTGCGGATGAAGACCACAACGTTTTGGGGGCCCATGCCTCAAAATTTTCAAACTCAAACGCGCCCGGCAGAAAAATTGCAATAAATTTATTTGAAAGGTATTCGCTCACCCCGGCATGGATTTCGTTTATAGATGGATGGGTTTTGATTTTAGCTATGAACTGTTTTGACAACTGCGAGTCGGTTGCAGTGATGGCCCACCTTGTTGGGACAAACCTCTTTTTCATGCCAAGCAGACCAGAAGTAAGGAGTTTTGTAATGTAATAATTATCAAACCCATTTGCCGAAAGCTCGCCAATCATCCCAGTTGCCTTCAGCTCGTCGCCCACTATTTTTTCGGCCTTTGCAGGGATTTCCGGGTTTTCGCAGATGGTGAACCGCTCAAGGGCGCCCGAGCCGCCCATGGGCTGGAGATGGGAAGAAAATTTCATGGAGAAATTCAGTTTTTTGAATGCAAGCTCCATGTCAAACGGCGTTTGGGAAAGTTGGGAAACCTGCAATTCGTGGAACCGGGAGGTTGGCTGAACCTGCTGCCTCAGGTTTATTTTTTCAAAACCCCTTATGACATTGCTCCTCAATGCGATTATCTTTTCATAGGGAAGACCGTACCACAGGGAGGGATTGTCTGCCAGGGGCAAATCGTTTTCATCAACAAGGGAGACCAGGGGGCCGGCGCCTGCATCCGGGAATCGTGAGCCGACGAAAAAATTAGGGGGCGTTTTGCTGAAAATAACCTTGGTATTTGATTGCCTTTGCTTGAGTGAGGATTCAAAATTTATGCGCTTCAGGATTGGGCAATAGGTATTGCCACAGAGGAGCTTAGTGCCCTTGCAGCGAACGCACAGACCTATGGGGGGGTTCATAAATTAATTGTGAACTTTAAACTTTAAACTAAGTGAACCCGAAGATCTGCTTCGGTCTATATCGAACTGCTGTTCGAAGACCTCACATCTCATTCTGGTTCCCTTATACCCTCCAACTTTAGACCTTAAACCTCCGAAACCCTGACATGTCGGAGCGAGCGCTCCGAGACGGCACTTATGGCAGGAGCGCCGACGCCCGAGCCACAGGGCAGTTCCATGAAGGCTCGGGTCGCTCCGACATGTCACCGAAACTACAAATCCCTCTGCCTTTCGAATATGTAATGTATCGCCCTGCTCATGCCCCAGAGATGCAGGATGCACATGAAAATCGGCAGCACACCGAGCCAGTTGAAAAAGCGCGGCAGCTTGAAATAGACCACTGCCAGTGGCCAGCCGAATGCAATCAGGATGAAAAATACGAACATCTTCAGGTTGTTGTAGATGCGCATGTCCAGGGCATCATGCCTGCCCTCAGCCATAAGGAAGGATTCGGTGAGCGCGTCCAGCAGGTGCTTGACGCCGCGGAACAGTGAGAGCAGGAATGGCAATGAGAACAGCAGCCCGGCGAATTCTGCAATTGTTTTTGTCTCTATCCACGGCAAAATCGAAACCGGATAGGGCACGATGAGGTATACCACCAGCAGGTAGATGCCCCCATTAATCATCACCAGCATGGCAAGGTCGAATGCCACTGACGACCAGACAGTGAGGAAGGCGCTGAAAAACAGCCCCTTGGGCTCGAACGCTGCCACCACCTGGTTGAGGTAGATGGAAACCCTGGTGAATGTGACCCTGAGGCGCTTTGGCAGCAGCGCATGGATGATTGATTCTATGGATTCTATGTTGCGCGTGCCTGCGGTTGAGAGCGCGGTGCTCACGAGCACAGTGACTGAAATCAGCCCGAGGAGGTCGATGGATGTATAGGGCGCAGCCGCCTTGGAGATGAGTAATGAGAACTCGCCCACTGAGAGCATGGCTACCCCTGAGAAAATCGCCTCCTTGGAATCAAACCCCAGGAAGAATGTGCTTGCAGTGACAGTGAAAAATTTCAGGAATACATTGAGGATAGTGGCCAGCAGGAGCAGGCCGAATGCCGTATAAATGATGCTTAGGTTGACCTGCATGCCGATGGTAAAGAAGAAGAATAGTGAAAACACGGAAATGAACGGAAGCAGGTTGTTTTCAATGCCCTTGAATTCGTCCAGCGAGGAAACTATGGTGCCTGCCAGGAATGCGCCTATGGACGCCTGGAGCCCGATGGTGTCAGAGAGGGCGCTCATCAGGGCGCAGAGCGCAAGGGAGCAGATGATAAGCAGCTCGTTGTTGTGCTTTACAAGCTTGCGCACAATAGGCTTCATCGCCCGCCGGATGATTACATAGCTGACGGCAAGCACCACAAACCCCTGGGCAATCGGAAGAATGATGTCTGGTTTCAAATTGACTGCGCTCGCAAGGCTTGAATATGAAGTAAGGACAGTCAGGACAATGATGCCGAATATGTCTTCCAGAATAAGCACAGCCATGAGCAGGTCGACCGCGTGGGTATCTTTGGTGCTCATGTTGCGCACCATGCTGGCGAAAATAGCTGTGCTGGTGATTGAGAGCGTAACCGAAAGGAGCATTGCATCAGTTTCCTGCAGGCCGAAAAGAAGGCCGGTCTGATAGGTGACCAGGATTATGAAAATTATCTTGAACGCGCCCACCATCAATGCGCGAAGCCCGAACCTGAGCACCCTGCGGAGATTGAGGCCTATGCCGATGGTAAACAGCAGGAGCACAGCGCCGATGTCAGCAAATGAGTTGATGACTTCGCTGTACTGCACCAGGTTGAGCGCTGCCGGGCCGACGAGCGCGCCCACAAAAAGCACGCCGACAATAGGAGACTGACCTAGCCGGGAGGCGAGCACACTGCCTATGAGCGCAAATAGCACAACAAGGCCGAATGCCAGCAAATCTAACGCCATATTGTAGACTTGCGGATGAAATATTTTTAATTGGTCTAGAGTTATGGGCTATGGGTTTCGAGTTTTGAGTTTCGAGGACGCGAAGACTAGCGCAACATCGGAGACAGCAGTCTCCGGGCTATGCGCCAGCAGGCGCATTCAATTAGACGCGCGGCAAGACAGCTCGGCGAAGCCGAGCGGGAAGACAGCACGAATGCGTGCGCAAGACAGTATGACCATTAGGACAGTAGGACCTGTAAGACCAGTTAAGACATCAATACCATTATGCTGTTCCGTTCCCAATGATTAGCAGGGAGTTATCTTTGATGAACTCAGCGCCGCCTGCGACTATGGCAATAATTATGCCGCCAACAAACATGCTCACTGCAAGGCTCTGCCACTTGCCGCGCACTTCTGCCGGCTGGGTCTGGGCAATGCCATAGACTATGCCTCCGGCTATGAGTAGTATGACTGAAAGCACAGGCGCGATTGATTCCAAAATTAGCTTTACTCCTGTAATGATTTCCACAGCGCCCATAGCAACACCACCAACATTAATTTGAAATGTGTATTTATATATAATTTTGCATGAGAAGCCATCATTCTGAATAAACTGGAACTGTATTATATGTGAACTACACTAACCTGCCAGATGGCAAGATTATGGCTTCCTGCTTCATAGACGGAACCATCGCTCCATCTTCACAGGCGTTACTTCCCGTAATTCCTACGGCAGCTCTAGTGAGTATGTTTATTGCAGCATTTACATCACGGTCTATTGATAGCCCACAAGAAGGGCAGTTGCGTTGTCGTTCCCAAAGTGTTTTCTCTACCAATCGTTGACATCCGCTGCATTCTTTGCTGGTATTTCTTGGGTCTGCAAATACTATCTTACACCCAGCGTTTTCAGCTTTGTATGAAAGCATATTTGCAAACATCCCCCATCCTGCATCGTTTATTCCCTTTCCGTACCCTTGCATAGCCATATCCTGGCTTGCAAGCTTTTCCATAGCAATTAGGGAATAAGCGGAAAGTAATTGGTTGGCAGTCTTGTGAAGGAAATCCAATCGGGTGTTTGACACTCTCTCGTGAAATTTAGCAACCCGTAGTTTTGCTTTTTTCTTATTATGGCTTTCTTTCTTTTTCTTTGAAAGCTCTCTTTGAACAAATGCCAGCTGTTCCTCATGGAGTTTCAAATGATGTGGATTTTTTATCTTCTCACCATTGGAAAGAGTGGCGAGTGTAATCAAACCCAAATCCATTCCAATCTGTCAGCCATTATTTATTTTTGGTTGTGCCGGTGTTTGTTCCACACAGAATACTGCAAACCATTTTCCAGTTGGTTCTCTTTTCAAAGTCAGTGTTTTGATGGTTCAGTTTATCTTTCGGTGTTTCTTGATGCTTATCTCTCCAAATAGGCTGACTTTG
>MNVF01000004.1 GCA_001871535.1 Candidatus Micrarchaeota archaeon CG1_02_49_24 | reverse complement strand
GGTAAACCCTGGGGTATTTGCCCAGATCAGATTTTCCGAAGAGCCTCTCTCGCTGATGCGAGAGACCCTGCACAAGGTGCAGGGTATGAAGGCTCATTCGGAAATCCAGTTTTCGCTTGATAGCGAAAATCTCAAGGACTGTTGTCCTTGAATTCTCGTGAAGTTGGCGCTTGGCATTCATCCCCGCCCGAAGGGCGGGGTATTCTGCCAACTTCACGATAAACGATTTAAATTAAGTTCCGTCTTTTGCAAGCCATTTCAGGGAATTAACGCTGAATTGGGCGTTACCTGCAAACCCGCCTGAAGAGAAAACCGTGCGCGAATTTCCAGAGAGCGTATAATATTGAATTGCCATGACCTTGTTGCCCCCGATTGTGTAGGTCGCAAGCGGCACCACCGAAAACATCAGGTCAGCCTGAATTTGGAGATGGGAACCGGGTGAGGTGAGCGAAGTTACATCGTCTGCCACTCCAGGGCCACCGGTAATCGGATAGCCGGAGCCCAGCCCGCTTCCGCTCAGGGTGATGGTGCCACCGCTGAATGCGCTGGCAACCACCGGGTTCGCAACTGATGTGCATTGCGGGTCGGCGCACTGCGGCCTCATCTGCTGGTCGCTGCCAATCTGGGAATAGATGCCTGCGCTGGCAGACGACCCGGCAACCAGCAATCCCCTGCCCCTGCTCATGAATGCCTTGAGATTTGCAAGCTCTTCCGGGAGCAACACTGAATTCCTCCCCTCCAGGATAATTACGGAACACCCATTTATCCAGTCGGCAGTTGTGAGGTCAACACCGACAAGTGAGTTATACGCCTGGCCAGCAGGGGTGTTGAGCGAACCAAGCACAGTCCCCACAGTCTCATGTGTGCCCGCTCCGTCAAAACATATTGTTTTCGTGTTAGCCACGGGTGTGCTGAATTTCAGATACTCAGCAATGTTCTTTACGTATTGCACAATCTCGCATGCGTTGCTGCCAATCCTGGAACCATAGAACTTGGGGAAGCTTGCCTCAACCAAAACCTTGCCCGGGTCGCCCTTGTATTCTGCGATGCCGTTGTCAAAGAGGATTTGCGTATGCAAATCAGGCTGGATAACCCCCTCGGACTTGTAGGCAGTGGTTGTGGATACGCCATTAAGGATAGGGTGTGCTGTGGATGAAACCGGGATGCATACCGCACCAGCAGAAACGCAGGAGTACGTGCACCAATCCAGTGCCTGCCCGGAAAGTCCGGCACACTGGTTGGCGAGGCATGCCTGGCATTCGGGCGACGGGCTTGTGCCTACACATCTCCTATCCCTGATATAGCTAGGGTCAACCCGCGTGCTTGAGCCGATTGCTGCAAATATCTGGTTTGCCTGAGTGTTGAATCCTGCATGGTCGCCGGCAATCAGGATGCCCCTGCCCGACTCATGGAATGCCTTTATTGCATCAACGGATGCCTGGGGCAGGGGCACTTCATAGTCGGTTGACATGAACCACAGCTGTGAGAACTGGTCAAGGTATTCCTCTGTCAGGATGGGAACGCTTGCGCTGGTCCTGTCAGCCATGGTGACGGAATATCCTTCAGGCTCAAGAACAGATTTTATTCCTGGAGAAAATATTGGGATTGTGTATACTGTGCCCCCAATTTCATCCGACCCGGAATAGACAAGGATGCCGCTCAATTCAAATGTCGGGATAGTGCATTCAATGGCTTTCTCCTCCCTTACGATATCAGAGGATATGGAGGTTGAATAGGTGGCCTCAGGCTTGCCGCAGCTGAGTACAAGGTCGCCATTCTGGGAATAGACCACAGGCTCAGGGTTTGTCTTGGTTGCTTCTTTTTTGGCATAAGTGTATTTCGCGCTTTTTTGACCTCCTGAGCCTGAACTTTCCATGAGCGCCATCTCCGGGTCGGTGAGGCAGCACTGGGCTGGGTTGCCTGCAGGGTCGCGCAGGCTGCTGATAACGTCCTTGTAAAGGGCACCCCGGGCAAGCACTGCCGGCGGATATTCCACGACAAACCCCTGGGGCGTGTATTCGTCTGTCATCTTGCAAACTATTTTCAAATCTGACGGGATGAATTCGCAGGGCACGCAGTTTTCCGCGCTGACACAGGAGTCAGGTGCTTTCATATTATAGTATGATAAACCGCCGCTCGGCAGGCTGCAAAGGCTTCCGTCAAGCGTGAACGGCGTGCACTTGCCCATCTGGAGGTCAATGCTTGTGCAGGGCATGCACTCGCAGCCGCCCTGTGCCTCGGTGGTCGCAAAGCGCTTGAGATAGAAAGTCTGCTGGGTCTTGCCAAGGGCATACCGGCTTCCCTGCTCCATGCCGCATTTCATCTGCGGCACAGCATTGATGGTGCCCCAGTCCTTGAACACTATCCCGATTGCGCCGTTGTCTGTGAAATTCCGCTGGTGCCTGAAAATGTATTCGTAGAATTCCCTGTGGTTTGACGGGTTGTCCCAGCTGGTTCCTGCCGTGGTTGACGGAGAGTATGCGATATAATTTGCGATATTCAGTATGTATTGGGGGTTATCGCACATGCCGGCATAATTAGACGATAAATATGAATAGAAATTTAGAAAGCTGGCGTCAATTATAACTTTCCCGCCTCCGTTTGGGTCGTTATACTCTGCTATTCCATCATCCCAGATATTAATCGTATTTGCATCTCTTGAAATCACGCCTTCGCTTGGGTCAGCGTGAATAGCCGACACCCCCCCAAGAACAAGATGAGCTCCTGTCGGGATAGGTACGTTGTTGATGCAGCCGCTTCCCCGGTTTCTTGTTCCGCCCATGGTTGTGGCTGAGCCAAAGGCAGACAGAATCTGGTTCACATGAATGTCGTAACTGCCATGACTGTCTGCATGATCGCCTGTTATGAAGATGCCCTTCCCAAGATTATGAAAGTTATTAAGTGCAACCAACTCATCCTGCTGAAGATTAAAGCCGCCGTATTCCGTGGACAAAATCCACACCTGATCGTATGGGGCGAGAAACTCGTCGGTTATACTTCCATATCCTTCATGATTCAGCCCTTTCATTGTGACAGTATGCCCTTGTGCTTCTAAAACAGATTTTATACTCGCTGTAGGCGGTGGGGGGTTGAATCTGTTTATAATGTAGACTGCGTCTGCACCGGAACCATCACTTGTTGTGTAAACCAGAATATTTTGAGGAGGGCCTGATGAAGCAATTGCCGGCATCTCCCCGCTCGCATTGTCAATCACGGTCGGCTTGCCCAATTTTGCAAGGATTTTGTTTATCGCGCCCAGCTTTGCACCCACAATCGCGTCAAACTGGGTCTCAAGCTTGTATTCTGAATTGATGGCTGTTGTTGTGTAATCATAATCAAGGGCTATCAAATCCACGGCATTCATCAGGGAAACGGGCGCAATTCCAGAGCCATCGTCAGCGCTGCTGCTGAATATATTTATAAGCCGGTCATACTGGGATTTGCCCAGGCTGTCGTCTCCGGTAAATTTCAGGGCAAGCAGGCAGTTCGGGCATGCCTCCCTGTAAACAGACAGCTTTGTGCTTAGGTAGCCCATGGTGAGCGGGACTTGCGCAGTTTCCGGGCCCTGGCCAGCGGCATCTGTTGGCTGCTCATGGGTAAGCCCAACACCCGGCTCATACCTTGCTTCATCCAGCACGAGTATCATTGGCCCCCTGTCCTTGAGCCAGTCCTTGAACAGGCCAAGCCCGAAAAGGTCGGCATGGGCAAACGGGTCCTTGACAGGGTCTGTGGAGAATGGCATTGCCGGGTCAACGACTATTATCGGGATGACATTCTGCTTCAGGTAGCTGCTGGTCAGGTCAAAGAACGGCCCTGCGCCTGGATTGAATTGCGGGTAGACGCCGGGATTAATCTTATCTTTCACCTGGCCCCTGCTGCCTGCAATGTTCGCCTCAAACCCGATGCCCGAGCAGTCGCATATGTAATAGGCGTGCGGGCCTGTAAGCACACCGGTCTTCGCTGTTAAAAACGCATCCACGCATACTTCGCCAAGCTTCGCACCTGTGGTGGCGTCAATTATGGTAGTTGGGCAGTGCTGGGGATAGTCAAATGCCTGTGCTGGGATAAGATATTCGGGCCGCTCGGACACCCGCTGCACTGCAAGGGTCGCTGTTGTGCATGGCTGGCACCAGCCGTAATCATTGAGAGCCAGCTCTTTCGTGCCAGAATCAGTCACATCAGAATCCAATGCGCAATTGCGAAGGCTCTTGAGCTTGATTGTTGTCGTAATCGGCTGGTAGCCCCCGCCTGACGTTGTTAATTCATAATCATCCGGCTTTGTGAGCCCGCAGTTTGCAATGAATGGCTGGATTGCCTCATCCACAGTCCCCTGGACAGTGATGGTTATCGGGTTTAAGGGGGTCGGAAGCACATCCGTCATCTCCACAATGGCCGGGACTCCGGCATCTCCGGCAAATGCGCACACTTTTTTGCGCCGGTTGTTGTAGAAACAGCCGCACTCAGCCTCCTTGTAATATTCCGCCTCGCCTTCGGCGCCTGGCACTATGGTATTTTTCAGGACGCACCTGGATTCGTTGTAGGTGAGCTTGTCGCAGTTGCCTGACAGGCATGCGCCGCCGCTGCGGCATTCATAGGGAGCGCCCTGCTGCCAGGCGGTTCCGTCAGGGCAATTCCCAGGCTCCAGCGCAAGATTCGGAGTGAACGCGGTAAGGCCGCTCGCTCCGCTCTGCGACCTGCAATAGCCTGCATTCCGCTGCGCCGCATACGCTTCCTTGAGTTGCTCCCCATAATATTTGTAATTTATCTGTGATACCTCAGTGCTGTAAATGCCGCCATACCATGGAACCTGATAGCTGGCAGTTGTAAATTCGCGCATGACCGGCTGGGCAGCAGTGGTTGCATATGTCCTGAACCAGTAGCTGTGCTTCCCGCCAATGGAACTGTCATCCAGGACAATTTGCGGAACCTTGAACCCGTTGACCTCATTGATTGCACAGCTTTCCAACAGGCTGTCCCGTATGCCGTTATCGTTTATTGAATCCATGCGCGTGCATTTTATGTGCTGGGCGCTGGCGATGGTCTTGCCGGGCATGGCAACCAGCGGCTTGACGCCCTGCCCGCCTATGAACGTGCAATAGGCAATCGGCTCATTGCGGGTGTTGTAGAGCGTGGCGCCGGCAGCATAGTCTGCGCTGCTGTCATCGGGTGCCAAGAATATGCAAACCGGGCCGCCCGCGGCAGCAAAATCCAGGGAAAAATCAGCCACCCCGTCCACGTAAACATTAATCACTGCCGAGACATACACAGGGTCGTATTCGCATACGAACGGGTTTATGGTTGTGGGGTCAAGCATATATGGAACCCCGGCCGCATCACCAAGGTAATTTGTGAACCTGTCAGTATATCCATTAGGGTTGAGTGCGCAGACCTGGTCGGTCTTGGGCAGGTATTGGCGCGTCTCCTCGAAATCGCTGAAGCTCGTGCCCATGCCGAACCTGAAGGAATTGACATATGCCGACCCGCCAAGCTTATTCAGCTGGTTGTAGGTTTTTGCATCCATGGGCGAAAACTCGCACCTGGACATGTAAAGGTTTTCCGGGGAATCGCGATAGCCGACCGGCGCGCCCACATTCGGCTCGAAGTCCGGATTCTCGCTCAGCAGCTCCTGCATCGGCTGGTAATTGCCTCCGGCTGCTGCCGGTATTCCGCAAATCATTGCAGTGCAGTATGGCATGCTGCAGAATGGGTCGCTAGTTGGCGTGCAGACGGGTATTTTTATGTTGTTCACGCAGTTATCCACGCAGTTGTTGCATGAGTCTGAACCTAACGGGCAGGGCGTTGTGGCGCAGGGCGGACAAGCTGAGCCGTCCGGCTTGGCGCAGACCTTGCTCCGGCATTCTGATTCTGAAATCGTGCAGAAATTGGCTGGCGGATTTTTCGGGTCATAGCTGCAGGAGGCGGTAATATCATGGGCACTCAGCTTGGTATCGCAGGAAAATGAACCGCTAAATGTCGGCGAAGGAGGCGCACAGCAGGTGCCCTGGTTAAGGCTGGCGGCACAGCCGGAAAGATGGATTAAGATGATGAACGCTGCCACGCAACCTCCGAACAATAAAAATTTTCCTTGTGCCATGGAACCAACCTAACAGCCAACCAAGCCAACTTTTGTTATCCTTTTTTCAGTGAACACTTATACTTTCTTTTGAATGCGCTTCGCGCATCAAATGCTTCTGTTTGAAGCATATCTCGACGGCTGCTGTCGCCGATTGAATCGACCTGCTGGTCGATCAGTTTTCGCTAGCGCGAAAATCTCGCAAACTGTTGTTTGCGATAGCTCGACGGCAAAGCCATCGATCGCCTGCTGGCATTTCTCCTGTTGGAGAAATTCTCGTCGACTGTTGTCGACGATCGCCTGCTGGCTTTTTGCCAGCTGGCAAAATCCAATTCTTTTTACAAAAA
>MNVF01000115.1 GCA_001871535.1 Candidatus Micrarchaeota archaeon CG1_02_49_24 | reverse complement strand
TCTCGTGAAGTTGGCGCTTGGCATTCATCCCCGCCCGAAGGGCGGGGTATTCTGCCAACTTCACGATAATTCATTAAATTTGACAATATTGGTATTCGTAAGATAATATTCCCAAAGATCAATGATATCGTGCAATGAGATTGGCAAAAGTTCTTTTTCAGAGTAATAGAGAAGATCGACCAGGCATTTTTCGAGTTTGGGATGTTCTCCTTCAATTTCTCTTCTGGTTTTCCCTTCTCTGGCAATGATAACTATGCTGGCTTCTTTTTCTATTAATCTTACTCTGAGAATAGGTTTCTTTATTCCTGCGTAAATTTCATAGCTAGGGTATTTCCTGGCCAGGAGTTCTACTAATGAATCCACAGCTACCCTATCGCATTCAATGAAAATTATGTTTTTTCTCCAGTTGTGAAGCAAATGTATAAATGGGGTTAAATCCCAAACAACAATAGCTAACGCTGGCATCGCCATGACAAAGTATTAAAAGCTATCTTTCGCCATAAACCAAAGGAAAAAAAAGAAAACCCCAAACCCCCAACAATTAACTCTTGTTGTAGGTGATTATGTTCGCAGGTCGCCTGAACACATTGCCGGTCTTTATGCCGACAAGGTATTTCACGCCCTTTGACTCTGACAGGTCCACCAGGCGCTGGGTTATGATGCCGTCGAACACAATTGCGCCGATACTGGATTCCTCTTCGAGCACCTTGATAATTTCGCGCACCGGCACTTCCTTGAACATGGCCATTGCCTTGTCATAGAAGCGCGCCCTGAGCGTGTTTTCGAGTTCCCCAAGGCTTGAGATGAACTGCGCTGGTATTTCCCTGGCAACAGTGCCTTCCTCTGCCTTAGGCGCAGCAGCCTCGCCTGATACATAGCCAAGCGGCTCGCTTGGCTGGCTGGCGGTGGGAGCTGGCACACGCTCGGGCTGCTGGGCTGTTGGTGCAGTAGCAGGCACGGGCCTTGGCCTTTCAATGCTGAACACACGCGCAGCAGTGCGCTCCGGCTCCGGGTAAGAGGGTCTCCTGTCCCTTTCCCCGCCACGGTCTGATCGCTCAGGCGACCTGTCTGGCCGCTCAGTGCCTGGCCCGCCCTTTTCGCCATACCTTAGTCTGCGGGGCCCGCCCCTGCTGCTGTTCATGAGGTTCTCCATGAACTGCTCAAAGGGCACCTTGGCACGCAATGCCTTGATAATCTCCTTACGGGTGAGCTCCTCAACTTCCTTGCCCCAGGGTGCGCGTGCCACGAAATCAATATCCGCAACCTCTGCAAGCTCCCGGAGGATGATATCGCCACCCCTGTCTCCGTCAAGGAAGACGGTTACCTCTTTCTCGAGGCACAGTTTTGCGATGGATGGGGGTATTTTTGCGCCGCCTATGCCCACCACATTAGTCAGGTCGTTCTTAAGCAGGTTAAGCACATCAGCCCTGCCTTCGCAGATGATAATTGAGTCATATTTGGTGATGTTAGGACCGCAGGGCAATTTCTCAGGGCCGAATTCGCACAATTCGGCTGTCCTGACTTCTTCCCTCACCTGGTCGGCCAGCTCCCTGCTCTCAGGGATTTCAGTAGTCATGACCTGCTTTACAAGGCCTTTTGCCCTGTCCACGAGGGTCTTTCTCTTCTGGTTGCGGGTGTCCTCGATGCGCTCGATTGTGAGCTTGGCTTCGCAGGGGCCAACCCGGTCAACCGTCTCTAAGGCAGCTGCCAATATGCTGGTCTCGACTATATCAAGGCTGCTTGGCAGGGTTATCATCCCTATGCTCTTGCCGCCCAATGGCTTAAGGTCAACCTCAATCCTGCCGATTCTGCCATTCTTCTGCAGCTCCCTCAGGTCGAGTTCGTCGCCTAGCAAGCCTTCTGTCTGACCGAATACTGCACCGACTACATCGGATTTATCAACCAGGCCGTCAACCTCAATCTTGGCAGTGACTACATATTTGACGGTATCAATATACGTTTTTCCCATAGGCTCACCTCTGAGCTTAGAAAAGAACCTGAGGTGGCCATGGCATTGAAATTACTAGCTCCTCCTCTTCAAGAGAGTCATTAGGGGATGCTAGCTGCATCATCAACGTAGAATGAAATATGACCACAATAGGCACCTTTCTTGACTGAATTTTTACGTTTTTTTGAGAGTTATAAATGCGTATTTTAGGCAATACTATTATAACTGCTGATTAAATTTGAGATATTGGATATTAAATAAGTATCATCAATATAACAGGGTTATAGAGCATTCAACCTGGATTATATTAACCCAAAACAAGCAGTCGGCTCTGGCGCAGTGTCTGCCGATTCCGCACAGGCAACTGGGATGGTGCATCCACCGCCCATGCCTGTCACCGTAAGGGTAGCACCAATTGTCCGGCCGCTGGTGCCTGGCGGATAGTTGCAGGTAACTTCGCAGGAGCCAGCCCTCTGGTCGCCACTGCCAGGAGTGCAGGAGTTCACCCTGCCTGTGCCAAGCGCCCCTCCGGCTGCATTGCAGGCAACAGATATATCCCCAGTATCCACTGGCGGATAGACAAAATGGTAATCCACGCGATAGTTATCAGTGATTACTCCCAAATCCGAGCCAGTACGGATTATGCGGCAATCAGGCGATTTAACCACATATGTGTGAGAGGTGCTGCCTTTGTCTCCGCTGGTGGATGTGGCTGTGAGCATGACCAGCTCATTATCAGCCGGGTTGCAGACATAGGTAATATTGATATCCGGGCCGTCCGGGGTTACTGGTGCCGTCGGGTCGCCCGGCTCCCAGGTGTAGTTGGTGATGTTATAGCCCGGGTTTGGGTCATTAGTGCCAGTGGAATCACAGGTGATATTCTCGTTTATGGCAAAATTGTCCCTCCTGGAATTGTCAAGGTTGGAATAGCAGAAGAATGTCACATCAATTGGCTCAAACGGGTTGGCTGTCGAATTGCCTGTGCCGCAGCTTATCTGCCTGCCTGCATTCAGTTTGGCAGCCGCTGTCCTGTTCGCGATGCGGAGGGAATTGTAAACACAGGTGAACCTGCACTTGCCAAACCTGCTGTCTGCTGCATTCGGGGTGCAGCTGATACTCGTGGCATCCACAGTGCCAGCTACACCGCCGCGGCTTGAGCAGGTGATGGGGGTAAGGCTGGCTGCTTCCACAAATGGATAGACATATTGATAGGAGACATTGTAGGTGTCACGGATTTTTCCGCCTGTTGCCACCATGCCGTCATAAACCACGCCGCAGGTTCCGTCCACGAACGTATAGGGTTTAATGGTTGGCGGAGACACGCCGCCATCTGTAGAAGTGACCACCAATGAAATGGATGTTGTGCCAGTGGGTGGCGAACAGTCCAGCCCGCTTTCAACAGTAACCGGGGCAAGCACATGCCTGGTGGCTGGAATGCAGTTCGGGTTTACCCAGTCATAAGCGGTGATGGTCTGGCTTGGCGGCTGAAGGTCATAGCTCTGAGCGCCGTTGCAGGAAATTGGCTCGTGAAATGCGAAATTATTCACCCTGGCCTGGGAGATGCCAGAAGTGCAGTTGAATACTGCGACTGGTGGCGTGTTGTTAATTGGCGGAGCAATTGCCCCTGCCATGTTGCAGTTTACAGCCCTGCCACCCACTGAAATCGCCACCGGATTGGCCTTTCTATTGTCTATTGCCGGTGAATCGTATTTGCAAACCACTGTGCAGGTGCCTGCCCTGTTGTCGGCATTGGGGGTGCAGGATTTGCTCTCCACCTTGCCAGGGGAATCGCCTGCGCAGGTAAGTGCAAGCTCACTGGCAGCCGAGCCCACAATCGGATAGGTATAGCTGTAGGCAACCGTGTAGGTATCATGGATGGTATTGGTGCCGGAGACAGTGCTGCCGGCAACATAGGTGGCAGCGCAGGCCGCATTGTGCACAATATAGTCATGGGTGGTGCTGGCTGTGAGCCCGTTTGGAGATGCCGGGTAGGAGGAGGTGACTGTGAGCGTAAGGTGGTAGGGAGTTGGGTTTGAGTTTGAGTAGGTGACATCAGTGATGCTGCCGGTTGGGGCTGAGATGGCTGGGCCTGCTGGGTTCGTGGTCCATTGATAGCCGGAAATCGTATTGCCTGTGTCCGGGTCATAGCTTGGAGTGCCATCGCACCGGGTTGGCTCGGCGGCTGCGAAATTATTTGTGATGGCGGCATTGTTTTTGGATTTGCAGGAAAAGATTGCGGCTGGAGGGTTGTCGACAAACTGGTTCAAATGAATAGCTTCCTGCACGGACTTTGGAAATCCGGAAGTCGGGACAAAAAATTTGTACATCTGCAATGGTGCAGGCGGAGTAGTTGCTTTGCAATTTGGATTCATATAGGTTAATTTTATGTAACAGGTGCTATCCGAGGTACACTGCCCACCAGCACTATTCTGGAATGCAGGGTCGGTTTTATCATAATGGATATAGAGGCCGCAATCCGAGAGATCATTCACAACTGAATAGGTAGTGGTTGCAATTAACGTAGTTGGAACAAAGCCGCTCCAAGGATTATCTGTAACCTGCTGCGGAAACCCAGTAAACGGCGTGCCATCTTTTTGAATAGACACGTGATTCTTGCAAACCAGCATGCCGCTTGCCCTGATTTGAATAAACCTTGCTATAAGTTGATTTGATGAATCATAACAGGTGGAATAGGTCGGGACTGATATTGAAAGCGGAAATATTGTAGTGACCAGTGATGACGGACTGTTTTGATTATACTGCCATTGATTCAAAAGCGCATCATAAGCACTATCACTTAGATATTTTGTATCCGGAAAGCTTCCTCCATTTTGCCAAGTGCCCTCCCCGCCATAATTCAAATTAAGATTAGTATTTTGAGGCACATTGTCGTTATTCTTATATTCATCCCCTGTTGTTGATGAAAATATTTTTAGCTCAACCTCTGTGTGAATATCATTAAGGGATACGCTATATGCCGCTGAACCTGCACTTTGGCAAAGAGTGTATACTGGCGGATCTTGGCTTGGAACAGCACATTTACTTATGGCAAACGTCGCAGGTGTATCTTGCTGTGCCTTGGCAAACAAAACACCTGAGATTAGCAACAATCCTGCAAACATTGCAAGCAACGGCAATCTATAATGAAATCTCATGGTTCCCAATCCTTATTTTCCTTGTTTCTTTCCTGGCAAATATATGTTTTTCCACATATAAATAATCATCACAATCACCAGGCCAAGCCCGACAATTGCATAGTTAAGCCAATCGGCAGGCGCTTCGATAACTCTTTGGGCTGGCTGCTGCTTGACATTATGGCTATAACTGAATGAGCCGTTGCCTGCTTGAATGGTTACCTGGTAAAGCCCATCGCCCTTCAATGGGATGGAATAGGCAAGCTCGCGCACCACCCGTTTATTTTCATTGGCAATCACCCCGTCATTATAGGTTGCCCTGATGGTTGCATCAACAACCCAGGGGGTGAAAATCCTGAGATTGATTGCATCCTTGCCAAGCGATTCGCCCACATCAACACTGCCTTCTGCTGATGGAAGGATGGTATCAGGAGAAACGGTAATTGCTTGCGTGCCGATTGGGATGCCGCTTGGGGATAGGACGGATGCAGTGACTTGTTTTGATTCGCCGAATTTAACATTGATTTTTGAGGGAGAGATTGCAAGCTCATTCGCTGCTAAGCCATCTGCAGAAGCGCCAACATCTGCCGTCAGCCCGTCTTTTGCAAGCGTGGCATTCTCAAGCCACAGGTTGGTAATGCCTGCGCTTGTGGGATAGGCAAAATAAACCACGCGCGTTTCATCACCTGAGACAAGCTTCACGCGCGCCAACTGCCCTTCTGCAAGAGCAACTGAATAAATCGAACTGTTTCCTTCGCTCACAGCCACGGTTGCCGATTCGTTTCTCACAAGTGCGCCAAACCCAAGATTGAAATAAACCTCTTTTGAAACCACAACCTGCAAAGGTTTTCTTGAAGAAATCGCAATTGAATCGACCTGTTGGTCGGTAGCTCGCAGGCTGCTGCCAGCGATTGAATTTGATGCGCCCTGCGCCTGCTGGTTTGTCTCAATGCTGAACCAGTCAATCCTGTCCCCTGCCACCTGGAAAGAGGCTTTGCCTGCCTCGGTGTTCAGATACCATGGCATGCCGCCCCTATAGATAGTGCCAGTGGAATAATAGAATCTCAGCTCATACCTTCCGGCCGGAAGCGCAGGCAAGGCAATATTTGTTGAAATAGTTGCGCCGCCCGGAGGCACCATACCCACTGGAATAATGTAGTCGGCAACCGGCTCGTTCTGCCAATTCACAAGGAGCGTAACCAATTTGCCCTCGGGAAGAAGCTGGTTTTGCCCGCTCGCCACAAGCAAGTCAAGCGAAACAGTGTCGCCGGATGCGTAGGTTGTTTTGTCTGTATATGCGTGCTTGAGGTAGACATCATACATGCCGCTGAATAGGATGCCGCTCAAGAGCAGAACACACAGAAATAATATTTTCTTCTTCATCAGAATCATTATCCATTATTTAATGGCATCCAACTGAGTAATGGCATCCAACAGATCCAGATCAGGCTTGATGCGCGGGTCTTCTCTGTTTAATGTTTTTAATCGCTCTGCTGTCGCCCTGGCAACCTCTGGCGTGATAGTGAGCGGAGTTACTGCTTCGCCGGCGAATACATACGTTGATTGTTTGTCATAAACCGCAGCAGACATTCCCCCCATGATCATATTGCTGCCTAACCCGGGTTCATTAGCACCTAGGCTATTGAATCCCAGGACCAACGAAGCGAGAATATCAGCCTTTTTGGCAACGTTACCAGGCACATCAGGTAATTCAACGTAATTTTCAAGCAACGTATTTACGGGTTGCGCCGATGGAGTGAATTGCGTCATTGAACTGGCAACAGGAGGCATACCTTCCACTGTTGCCGGAGCTGCCTCGCGTGGGACTTGGGTTGGCGGGGGCGTGGCTTCCGATGCTGATGGTGCTTGCACCTGCTGCGCTGCAATTTCAGCCAGCACCAGCTTGTTATACGCTTTTGCCGCTTCATTGCCTAATATGAAATAAACCCCAATTGCCGGGTCAATAGCGGCATTGGTGCCAATCAATGCTTTATTTACTCCCTCTAGGCTATGTGTATCGCGCATTTTCTGCAAACCTTCGCTAATCTCCCCTTTGCTGGCGCTTTGATAGAACTGCACGCCCGAGGCAAGATACCCATAGTTCCCGGTAGATGTTCCGACTTTAACCAGGAACTCTCGCACTGTTTTCATATCAGCAGCGCTTAATGCATTGCCAAATTTACTGTCATAGTTGAATTTCTGGGCAGCGGCCACCATTTCCTCTGCAGTCACACTAATTTGCACGCCACCCACGGGCATTGGTAATGTATTATTTTTGTCATTGAACCCAGTTTGGGTGATAGTTCCAAGCCGCTCCATGAAAATTTTTCTGGCAGTTGCATCCTGCAATAAGATATGCACATCATAGATGCCGCGCATTATTTGGTTGGGTTGGCCATCATGCATCTCTGCAAGCTTACCCACTCCGCCATACTTCCCCTTGGAAAAGGTACTGGTTTCGTTGAATGCGCGAAGAGGCAAACTAAGTGCGTCATCGGATCTCACGGCCTGCATTGGGTCCTCACTTTTCTTAGGTTTGATGACTCTCGCAACCCATTCAAGACCCGTAGCAATCATTCCGTAATTATCAGGCCGAATCCCACGCGTGCTCGAGTAGAACCAAGTATTGCCGTCCACTGATAGAGACGCAGAAACACTCTGACCGCCAAACCCTGTTGCAGCAGATATGGCTATAGGCATCTCCTTTATTTCGCCGACCTTTTGCATCGCACCCACGCTCATGCCATCGTTAAGGCCACTTGCTTTCGTAAGATAAATACTTGTTCCGCCCATTGTTTTTATAAGGGAAATTTCTGTTGCGCTTTTGGCAAAGAGAGTATATAGGTCAAGCCTGTTTGGGCCTTCTCCCGTCAAGCGATAGCTAAAAATACCTAACGGGGAGTATTTGGTTGACTGGGACAGAGAGGATCTCGTGCCTATCTCGCCTGCAGTAATGGTTGTATCTGTAGTTATGACTTTGTTATCAATCCTTTGTACACCTAAACGGCCCTCAAACCGCCCGACCACAACCCCTGAGAATAAGTATCTGCCAACATCCGTTTGTTCGAACTTTGAGCTGAGCAATACCTGCTCGCCTTCGCCAAGATTAAGGTTCGTTTTTGAAATGTCCATATATTTATTTAATGTGGCGAGTATGAGGACTGGATCCTGTTTTTTCGGGTCCCGCAAGTCAGCCATGAAGTCGCTGAACTTGGCTGGATCCTTCATAGCACCAGTCAATGAACTCTGCTTTGGTTCCAAATTAGCAGCCAAACGTACCCCTCCAGTCTTAGAGTTCAAATACTCCCCAAGATTACCTGGAAGCACACCGTCAGCAAGCGATATTGCAGCAACGTCTTGGGACATAGTTTGACCACTTGCTGAAACAGTTGTTGTTGTAATCACAGGAGCATTCCCTTTGGCCTGAGTTATATCAGTCGGCGCTAATTGGAATACCACTTGCTTGGGCTGCTCAACCGGCGCAGGCTCCCTTTCCACTGGCGCAGGCTCTGAAAGCTTCTCCCTGCCGAGCGGCAGCACCATCCGCAGCAGCTCAGGCCTGAAATAGTTGGCATTCGCAGCACCAGTCACTGCAACGTGCTCTTCATTCTTTTCCCCTTCCCTTATAGTTGCGACCAGCGTGCCGCTCACTGCAATGCTGTTTGACCCTAACTGGAGCGGAATCGCTCCTATCCTTCTGTTGGTGGCAGCAGTTGTATCGGCAGTCAATTGCAACTTTTCAGATATAGCCTGTGCCCCCGGAGAAGCATTGATATCGTATCCGCCCACAGGGGCAACCGAGAATGCGTAACCTGGGAATTTCTCCTCATCTGCGGCTGGCGCGCTCACACGCACCTTTGCAGTTTCCAATAATGAGATTTGGCTTCCAGGGATAACTATGCTGACTGTATATGGATTCACTAGACTCTTGACCTGCCCGATTTCATCATTTGTCGTCATTTCATAAACAAGAAAGTTTGGGCCGCTGAGGCTGTCCTTCCTGACCGTGGCATGCAATGTGACAGCAAATGAATTTGGCGGGATAGACCGGCCGTCTGCTGATCTTTGTGCCACAGTTGCAGTGAGCGTCGCTGGAAACGTGCTGCCTCCAACCTCCAATTTCCGCCCATCTGATGGCAGCTTGAATTCTGCCGAGCCGACCACTGCAAACCTAAGCTCGAACGTCTGACCTGGCATGAATTGTGTCATTGGTGCAATAGTCTTGACATCCGGGTTGACCAGCCCAGGCGCAATTGTGAGACTGCCATTGACTTGGGCTATAGCTGCCCTTGAATCGGGTCTTGGCGCCATGTTGATAATTACCTGTTCTCTACCAGCTATTGGCATGAACGGGTCAGCCCAGACCGTATTTTTAACCCGGACATATGGATCGTCCCCAACCATGCGATACTCGGCATCGCTTTTTGAATAGATAAACCCAGGTGCAGCCGTGCCTGCGCCTGTTGGATTGACCCCGCCCTGGCTTTGGAGGAGCACCAGCACATCCGGCCCACCGAGCAGCATGCGGGCTGATTTTACAAAGAGGTCACGACTGTCAGTGCCCTTGACCTTTTCGCCAAGCAAAGTGCTTGCCCAGGCTGGGCTGTGCTCAACAAGGCTGGTGAGGTCGCGCTCAATGGCATCATAGGGAGTGTAGAAGAGCTTCTCGAATGCCGGGGAAATATACTTTGCGTTAAACGTAGCATTGGGCGCACAAACTCCGTCGAGCTGTTTATTCCTGAGCTGACCAATCCTGTCAGCAACCTGCAATTTCACAAAATCATATGTTTTCGCCCGCACATCCTGGAGCACTGAATATTTCGCCGGATAATCGCCTCCGAGCGACTGCACTGCCTGAGGGTCAGTTATCTCTGCGCGCTTGAACGCATCATCCGCCTCGCGATAGATTGTTTCAAGCGCACGAAGGGTTGCCTGGGCGGCCTGCACTGGATTTGCAACTTTATACTGCACTGAACTGGCATTCAGGAGGCTGGCAGCATCTCCTGGATGTGCGGCGCTGAGAGCATCGACAACTTTGGCGAGCTCTGCACTTTCAAACGGTTTCAGCAGCTCCTTTCCACCGGTTTCACTTTTTACAAATCTTTCAAATCTCCAGGTGGACAGGCTGGCGCCTTCCTTTCTGCCGAAAATGTCTTTGAAAAACATTGCATAAAGCGCTTCTTGGTAATTCGAATACGAATGGACAGGATCGCTCGTAAGAAGCGTATCCGCGATGAGGTTAGTCATCAGCTTGCCTATAGTGTCTTTGCCATTATAAGACATAGTTGTATCGTTGCAGAGAGAAAAGAGTTGATTGGCACCAGCATCCACCTGGGATTGTATTGATTTCAGCGTTTCCCTGAGCCAGCCAGCGCCCCGGATATAGCCAAGGCCGTCAGCCGGTCCATTGCTCATGAACGTATTCGCATCTGCCAGGACGCGCACTGCCTCCTTGCGCACATCGCTGTTCTTTGACAGCAAATCCACAAACCTTAGCGCAAAAGCTGACTGGACTTCAACGCTAAGAGAAAGCTCGAGCTTTGCATGCAGGCCATTTTGGGCTATTGCCCTCACAACTTCCTTAGTAGCTTGATTGGTTGGTTCTGTCACCCATTTTTTGTGTTCTTCGTCATATTTGCCGCACAAATCCTTCTTTGCGAAACTGACAAACCCATTGAGTTTCTCAAGGGTTGTCATTACAGTGGCAGCAAGCTCCTTGCGCTGGGTGCTGGGAAGAAAACCGCTTTCCTTTTGGGGCAGGCCGCTTGCATTCACAGCAGCTGCCAGATTCTTTGCCAGGCCGTCAAAGCCTCCTGCCCATTTATGAAGAATAGCGTCATATTGCTCGGGGGGGATGGCTTTTTTAGGGTCAGTGCCAGCTTGCTTGGGCTTGGCATTTTCAACCTCGGTGTTGATGGCGCTTAGGGCAGAAGCTATGCCTGATTTCTCGCCAAGGCCGCTGACATAATAAATGGCAGCAAAACTGTTCAATTTGGCAAGGGTGTTGAACTGGCCCATGAGCCGCTGCCTTGAGGCCACATCCGAAAATGCAAGCTGGCAGGCAAACAGGCGGGCGGTATTTCTGACGAATTCGAGGGACTGCTCGAGCTTTGCCTTTGCTTCTTCAGATGGAGCCTTGCCAAAGTGCTTGTTGGCATCGGATTGGAGTTTTGAAATGGTTTTCTCAAACGTCTTTGCGAGCTTCGGGTCAAACTTGTTGAGGAATGTAAGGATGTTCTGATAATTTTGTGTGGTGGAGTTGGCATAGAAATAGATGCGCATCGCCATAATCCTATTTATATTTGGGTTATTTCTAATTGGGCCCCTGCCCCTAAGAAGAGCCTCGAATTGCGCATCAGGTGCATTTGATTTGCCATTGCCAACCGCTTCAACCATATGACCACCCAATATGTTGTAATTATTATAATATTTATAGTTATGGCTTGATAGTAACGCCTACCAATCAGAGAGATTAGTTAGACTATGTTTTTAAAGATTTATTATGTTAGGTGGTTGGCAGTTCACCGCGAAACACAGGAAATTGCGCCCAAATCAGAAACAGTGCCAACTTTTTCATCATTTGCGCGGATGATAGCGGGCACCGTGGCAACGCCATATTTGCTCACAAGGAGCGAGAGCAACGATTCATCCGAGTTGTAGGGAAATGCAAACACCCTGACATCCGGGCAGCGCTGCTTGAGGGATTCCAGCCTGCCCTCAGCCACCAGACAGCCCGGGCAGAATGCCTTGCCATCATAGAAATAGAGCAATGACTCCATCCTGGTTTCACAGGAAGCGCGGTATTGCCTGCTATACAGATACAGTTCCATGTTTGTCAGCAGGAATTTGTGCTTGATGTTCAGATAGCTGCCAGAGAGCGAGTTGTCCTTCTCCTTTTCCAGGAGGCTGGCCAGCTCCATGGAACGCACCATGCTCTGGTTCATCTCCCTGCCGAAATAGCTGCAGCGCTCATTCTGGGAGAGATTGAATACCAGGGTATAAAGCTGGAGCAGCCTGGCTGATTCGCTTCCATAGGAGACCTTGTCAAGCTCGGCATTGAGCCTGTCCAGCCTGTCCTGGTCGATATATTTCACGAACATCAGGCCAAATAGGAATACGAATAAGGTGATTATTCCGGCTTTTACATAAACGTCAAGCTCTACCATCATCAGTCACCATCTATACGAACTTCCGTTTATTTCTTTCAAATAGCTAACGGTATAAGCATATCCCACAAGCACTGCATAGGGCACCAGTGAAACCCCGAACATGGCTAACTTGCCAGGGGTGAGCTTCTCCTTTGCTATCTTCAGGCTCTCAAAATAAATAAAGCACCAGAAGGCAATGCTCATGAGAAAGAAAATCAGGGGCGCATTTATCACCAGCGAGACATCCAGGGGAATGGCAACCGAGTTGAGCCAGGCATAGCCCAGGCCGATGGCAAATAGGGCTGCCCTTTGCGCATAGAGATAGAACTGCACAATGAAGGCCAATACCGTGGCAATCTCGAGCAAAAACGAAACCGGGAACACGAACATGCCGAAATCCTCATTTTTTGCATTCAGGAGCAGGTGGCGGTATTTCACCCCGTTGACTATCTTGCCGCGATACCAGCGGATGCGCTGCCTCAGCCAATGGGACACAGTCTTTGGAACAACCGTATAGCACACCGCATCTGCGGTGAATGAGATTTTATAGCCCAGGTCCTTGAGCCGCAGGGCGACCTCCATATCCTCGGTGATGGTGGTGCCGTCGAATCCTCCTGCCTTTGCCAATATATCCTTCCTGAAAATGCTCATGGGGCCTGGAGTGACCATCAGCCCGTCAATGAAATGCAATGAGTATTGGAAGAAGCCGAACCAGAGGACGTATTCAATATCCTGGAAATGCTCGAGGAGGTTGGACGGGTTGGCTGCGCGCACCCGTGGGGTGGCAGCAGCAACGCCCGGCTGCATCACCTTCCCAGCAAGCGGCTTGAGCGAATGCATCTCCGGATAGGTGTCGGAATCAACGCAGAGGACAAGCTCGCCCCTTGCCTGGCTGAGTGCGAGATTGAGCGCAGTTGCCTTGCCCTTGTTGTCAGTGCGCCTGATGGCCTTGACATCCGGATATCGTTTCAGGATTTCATCTGTGTTGTCGGTGCTGGCATCGTCCACCACAATGATTTCGGCAACATTCGGGTAATCAAAAGCCTTTACAGAATCAAGGCAGCCTGCCAGGGTGGATGCGCTGTTGTAGGCAGGGATGATTATGCTCACACTGGGATAGCTTTCCAGCTTTGCTGCTGTTTCAGAGCCTTTCCGCTTGGAATACAAGAGATAGAAATAGGCTGAGGAGTAGGTAACTATGATTGTCAGGATGCATAGAAGCCAATAGATGGTGCCTGTGTTCATCATTGCCAGGAAGATGCCAAGCAGCGCCAGCACTATGAGCACGTATGCAGTCCGCCGGCCTACATTTAAATACAGCATGAAAAGGTTATCTCTTAGATTGTTTTTAATTTGTGGTGTTTGTGGTGTTGGACTGCGGGAAATTGGAGCTGTTAGAGCCGGCAGCCGAAGAATTTGATATTTTTGTTGAATTGATGGGCGTGGTGCCGCTTACCTTTGATGCGTTGATTATCGTTGTTATGTTGGTGGTTATCAGGTCTTCAATGTTGCCCACGCAAGCGAGATAGCCTTCGGTGCGGTTGAACGAGCAAAGGTTCTCCCTGCAGATGCAGGAGGTCTGGGAGGCACAGGCAAACGTGCCGCTCCAGGAAGCATCGGCGAAATTAAGCGGCAGGCACATCTGCTGGCTGCGCGCCAGCTTGCAATCGCTGTCAATGACACATTCAGAATAAGGGATGCCCGTCTTCACGGAATCCAGGCAGGCACGCTTCAGGGATTCATTGCCTATATTCGTGCACAGGTCATTCTTCTGCAATTGGTGGGCTATGAAATAATAGCAGTCGTCCCGGGTCTGCCCCAATTGCCGGCAGGCTGATGCATCGCTGAGCTTCTCTGCCATTATGAGCGTGCATTTTTCTGATTCGGTTGCGTTCTTTACGAACTTGCACAGCCCTATCTCATTGAGCTGGGCGGCTGCATCCCTGAAACAGGAATCCGGATTAATTACTGCCTGGCAGGAAAGGTAGGCTTTGGCAATATCAGTCATTTCCAAGAGGGTTTCGTTGTAGAGCGAATCATCCACAGCATATGTGAACTCAACCGGCTCTGCCTTGGCAACAGATACAATCTGCCTCAGGGTATAGTCAAACCCTATCAGGGTGGGATTTAAGTAAACCCGCTTCACCGAAGAGATGTCAGGCACCGCGCCGCTGGTCAGGCAATAGGTTTCCACATAATTGTATATCGCCGGGTTGGTTGTCCGGGAGATGCCAAACAGGGGCAAATCATTCAGCGCCAACTTGCTGAAATCCGCATCCACGACATAACCTGTACAAGAGGTGGCATTGATGAGGGTAATGTTGGCTGCGCCTTTTTCAATAATCGCCCTGTAGCCCTGGCTATCGTTCGCGCGCTGGCTGAGAAGATATGATTTCAGCACATTCCCAAGCTGGGTCTGCCGGCCAGTGCATACGAGTTTCGCGCTGGTGCCAATGCAGGTATATGTTGCATTTCCAATGCCGAAATATTCCCTGGTGTCAATTGGGGTGGAGATGCCCACATAGGAGCTGTTGGATGATTCGATTACCTTGACTGTCTGGTTGAATATGGTGCGCTCCGTGATGACAATGGTGTAGTTGGTGCGATTGCCGAACCGGTCCAGAAGGGCGTAGAAGTCAGCTGGATTTGCAGGCGTGCCACTGGAACCGATAGGTCCAACAGGAGGCACAGACGGCAGCTTGATGAAATAGTAGGCTGCCAGCGCCAGAATCAGGATAGCCACTGCGTAAATCGCAATGTCTACCTTTTCCAGTTTTGCTTTTGCTGGCTTATTCGGCATCTCGGACTTACCCTGAGTAATATCATCGACCATAGAAAACACCTTGCAATAATACGACTTTATATGATATGGCTGGAGCGGCTTAAAAAACCAGGTGGATATGTTAGGTTTAAGACCAGTATGACCAGTAAGACCTTAAGTCCAAGGTTTAAAGTTTAAGGTCTAAGGACGGTTTTGGACTTTGAACCCTAGACATTTAGACCTTAGGACTTATTAAGACCTGAAGACCATGAGCTATGCATAATCCAAATGGTCCTGCTGCCTAAGGGCAATCACCTTCAGTTTTGCCCGCTTGAGGCGCAGCTTGAGAAGGATATCGTTGGTGCACACAATTGACTGGTTTTGCTTAGCATGCCTGAAAAGCCAGTCGTCAACCCTGCCCACGCTGGGAATGGTTGTAACCCTACCCTCTGCCACGAGCTGGTTGAGGAAAACTGCTGCTGAGTGCGCACCACGGCCGGTGCCCTTCTTTTTCAGGAGATGGCTGAGCTCTCCGGCTGACTGGCTGGCAACGCCCAGCCGGTAGGGCTCTTCCACGAGCCGGTCTATTTCTGACAGGATATCGACCCTGAACTTAAAGGGCAGGAAGAACATGTTGGTGTCGAGCAGCACCAAACGCTTTTCCTTTTTTTGTTCTATAGGTTCTGCAGCCATAGGAAATCGCATCACGCACATCAGGTTAAGTAAAACTTCAAATTATCTTTCTTTTTCGTAATATATATAGCACAATGATGGTTGTTATCACCAACAGGTGCATTCAATTCTGCCAACTTCACGATGAATACTCCGAGGGCTATGCAATTTTGCCTTTGGCAAAAAGCACGCTATTTGCTGCTGAGGCAGCAAATCCGCGAAGCCCTTGGTTTGAATGCGCCTGTTGGCGCATAGCTCGTGAACATTCGTTCCCGATTCCCTTTGGTAAGCCTGTGATTGACATGACCCTTCGGCTTTAGGCGCAAACCTACGCTGACGGGAAACCTCAGGTGCGCTTTTTCCTACACCTGAAGGTGTAGGTTTCGAGATATTTCGGAGCGAGGTTTGCGCTTGGGATTTACATGATGCAAACCCGACGCCCAAGCGATATTGGCAATCTCGATGGGCTTGGGTCGCTCCGGAATATCTCGGTGCACCCTCGAAGTATTCATAAACATGTATTGCCCTGAAAAAGATGCAATCCCAACTTAGCGCAACCTAGCACGACCTAGCAAAAAGTATATGAATTTTGCTAGCTAATGATAAGTCATGATTGCATTGCAAAATACGCCTTATTTCCCGCAGGATCCAGTCGAACCAAAATACTTCGTGGGCAGAGATGATATTATTTCAGCCTTGAAAAGTGCCTTTGAATCAGCTATTAAAGGCAGAGCTGCTAATGCTGCAATTTACGGAGAGCGAGGCATGGGAAAAACATCCCTTCTGATAAAACTCAAGACTCTCCCTCCGCCTGGCTGTTTTGTAGTTTATTGCCCTCTTTCAAGTGAGAGCAATGAAAAAGAATTTATGGACAGGCTTTTGCAGAAGATAGATCTTGATTACAGGGAAAGTTTGCCTATTCATAAATCGATTATAGAAAAAATAAAGGACTTTCCGGAAAAAGTAGAAAGTTTCAGTTTATTTGAATTATCCCTATCTATCAAAAAAGGGGAGGTTGATGCATACAGAGCCTTTCTTGAAAGTTTGCTAAAGCTTAGAAAAAGAGGTTTCAAAGGTGCGTATATTCTTATTGATGAGGCCGACCTTCTTACTACAGAGACTCTTGCATTGATAAGAAATGGAATTCAAGAAATACGCTCCATTTATGGATTCCCTGTTGGTATCATTGCGGCGGGAAAACAAAGACTGACAAAACGACTAGGCGGAAAATGGTCGCCTCTTGCAAGATTTTTTGCTTTGATGGAGACGGAATTAAAACCACTTAATGAAAAAGAGGCATTTGAAGCATTGACTATCCCGCATGTTGATTGGAAGAAAGATGCTGCCAGGCATGTTTTTGAAAGAAGCAGTGGTTATCCGACAGTGATCCAACTCTACGGCGCAGTATGCTATTTGAGAAGATCCAGCGGTGTGATCACAAAGGAGCTTGTCAAGAAGGTTGATAATGAAATTAAAGAAGAACTTTGGCAATGGTTTCAGAATAGCTGGGTAGATTCGCCTTCAGATTTAGAAGCAAAATGCATTGTTGCAGTAGCAAAACATGGCACTTCAGCAACATACAGTCAAGTACAAAAAATATTCAAAAAAGTGCCTGCTCCTTATCTAAAACGGGCTGCTGAAAAGCATATCCTTTCCCAAGATGAGCGGGGGGTTTATACATTACCCCATCGGCTTATTGCTGAGATGTTTATAGAAAAATACGGAAAAACTAGCTGAATCTCGCAGAATCAGATTACTTTTTTCTTTCTCAACATATATAGCACAATGATGGTTGCTATCACCAACAGGGCAATGCCTGCCAGCATCACACTACTCAGCCCGGTCACTGCCATCAAACCTGGCAGGATATCCTGGCCTGGGGCCGGGGTTTCGGGTTGCGGGTATCCAGTCTTGGGTCCTGGGTCCTGGGTCCCGGAACTCTGGACTCCAGACTCTGGACTCTGGACTGAAGACTCCAGCCTCCCAAGCTCGCCTTCCACCTCATCCAGCAAGCCTTTCGCCAGCTCATAATCCTTCTGCACATAGACAACCTTCGCACGCACCAGCAAGCCATTCAATTCTGAGATATCAACTCCCTTTGAGGATAAGTCATTGGCACGAACGGTGTAATTGCCCGCTACAATTAGCAGCCAGCTGTAGTTGCCACCAACAGTGGCATTTACCTGGGGCTGCGGCAGGCCGCCTCCGCTAGCATTCGCAACCGCAACTGCCCCAGCACTCGCATTCTTCGGCGGCTCTGGCTCAACCTGCATAACAGCTCCGCCGCAGCTCCCCACGCTCACTTCCTTTAAGCTCTCCAAATAGCCCTCGCCACGCACATAGAACTTATATTCGCCAATGGATTTCGGAACCACCACCAGCGAACCATTCACATTTGATTGCACCCTGCCGCTGAACACTTCCTCGCCATAGGGCCCGCTCACAAACACGAATAGCTCCGCAGGCTCCCTCGTCTTGTAATCAACTGTCAGGTTTTCCCCTGCGCAACCCGGGCTGAATTCTGAATAAATATTGCGGTCCTTGCCACCGCTGATTCCGCTGCCGGTGGCGCCCGAGGCCGCTACATATCCCTCACTTGTGCTGTAGGTGCTAAACTGGGTTACGCTGAATACCAGAGTGCCCCCGGAATAGCTCAACTGCATGCAAATCGCTGACGGGCAGGTTTCGCCGTCGCGCAAAATGATTGGCTGGATGTGGCTCAGGTTGTATAGGATGATTATTGCGCTCCGGTTCAACGCAGGCAAGACTGAGCTGTTCACCATTACGTTGTTGGAGAGCAGCACAACATTCCCGTCCAATATGCTGCCGCTCAGGTTTGACGTGCTGTTGTTGAAGATTATCACTGCCACTCCGTACTTCACCAATGTAACATTCGGCACGGCGCTTGAATCGTATTGGCTGAAGTTCGTTGTCGTATTCGGAACCGCCAAGCTCACGCCGCTGGCGCTCAGGTTTATCACGCTGCCGTTGCTTCCTATGTAATCAAACGTTATCGCCTTAACGCTCGTGGTGTTCTGGTAGAACGTGCGGTTGCCTCCTGCCACTGACATGCCATTCTTTATGCCAGTCACTGACAAACCGTTCCTGCCCTCCTCCAACGGGCTAACTGTCGCGTTCCAGGTTAGCCCGCCATCCCCGCTGCTCATGGCATAATCCGTGCCGTTGTTATTCACACTTGCGCTGTCCAGCGCGGTGCTGAAACTCACGTTCATGGTGAGGTTGTTGTAAGAAGACATGCTGTCCTCATTCGGAGTTGGCGGGGAAATGAAACTTACACTCACCACCGTAAGGTTCAGGGACAAGGTTCGCACACTCGCGCTCGTGCTGTCGTTCACTGTGAATTCAAGCCCTTGGCTGCCCTCTGGCTGGCCACTCGCATTAAATGTAACTGTGATGTTTTGCACACCACTCGCACTCAGGGTTAGCGCACTCTCATTTGCCGCTGCAAATGTCGCATTCCCCCCAATCACCAGCGTCAGGTTCGAGCTCCCTGTGTTGTTTAGCACATATTGCCTTGCCTGAACCTGGCCTTCACCTGCACCTACATAAACCGTCTCTCCTGGCGACACCGTGTAATTCGCTGTCAGCACCGTCATTGTAATGTTTGACAACAGGCTCTGGTTGCCAGTGCTCACGTTCAATGTCACCAAATATGTGCCGTTGGCCAATGAACCTGTGCTGTACAGCACGCTGAAATTGTAACTGCCACCTACGCCCAAGCCCACTGTGCTGTTGTTTAGCAATTGGGCAAAACTCTCATTGCTCGCAATGCCCAACACCAGCGGCTGGTTGCCCACATTGCTTATCAAATATGTATGCGTGGCGTTCCTGCCCAATGCCTGCCAGAACTGGTCAACATCCGGCACTAAGGTGTAACTGTAATACACTGCGCTCGACACCGTAATCACACCGTTCACCTGTTGCAAGGATGCATCGCCAAACGAATCCGTAAAGTTGATTTGCGTAAGATAGGAACCACCTGCCACGCCCATTGCATTGTACCTGAAGGTCACGGTCTGCTGCTGCGCGGATGTCAATACTCCGCCGCAAGCAGTCGTGTTGTAGGCCCAACTGCTGTTGCTCGCGCAGGCCACGCTCACATTCCTGTTGCCGGTGTTCACTAATTCGTAATTCCTGTCCAGATAGCTGTCGTTTATCACTCCAAATGCCTCGGTTGAGGGAGCCACTGTGAAAGTGTAAATTGGGATTTCAGTGACTGCAATTGTTTGATTAACCTGCCGCAACCCTGCAGTCGCATCGCTCACGTTTATCTGACCGGAATAGACGCCCTCGGAAACTCCTGTCGCGTTCAAACGGTAGCTCACTGCCCGCGTTGCGCCTCCTGCCAACTCGCCACTGCATGCAGTTTGGTTCGTAAGCCAGCTCAGGTTAGATGAACACACCATCGCCAAATTCGAGTTCCCGGTATTGATTATCGTGAAGTTCACATCCTCGGTCGTGTGATTCGTATTGTTATTCAAAACTACATTCACATTGCCCCCGCTCACCGTGAAATTGTATACGCCAACAAACAGATATGCCAATGACGTTCGCTCACCTAACCCATTGCTGGCATTTACATACACCAGCACTGGGTAGCTGCCCATCAGCCCGCTGCTGTTATAGCCAACTGTGAAGTTCCTGCTGCTGCCTGCTGTAAGATTAATCTGGCTCTCATTCACAACCACCCAGCTCACATTCGTGCTTAGGTTCAGCGTCAGGTTCTCAGTCCCGGTATTGTTCAGCTCATAGCTCACATTCCGAACTTCGCCTGCCTGCAAGCCTAGCGCCACTGTGGATGGCGCATAGGTATAGCTGGAATTCGCTGCATAGAGGCTCACTGACGCACTCTTCACACCTGCGCCGCCGCTCGCATTCGCAACCACCAGCACAGTGTGCCAGCCACGCAAATCGCTCATGTCGTAGCTCACGCTAAAGTTCGCGCTGGCCCCGGAGGTCAGGTTTAGCTGCGTAGCATTCAAAATTGCAAAGCTCGCGTTTGCAGTCAAATTTATCGTCAGGTTCTCTGTCCCGGTATTGCTCAGCATGTATGTGCGGTTCTCCACCGCACCTGATTGCACCTGCACGCTCTCGCTCGCCGGAACCAGGGTGTAACCGGATTGGCGGATCATGATGGTTATATTGCTGCTCTGCATGCCTGCCCAGCTGCTGCCGTTCGCTATCACCTGCACAGTGTGGTTGCCTGTCAAATTAGTCAGGTTGAACGCCACTGTGAAATTCGATAAGCTGCCATTGGATACAGCCACCAGGCTCTCATTCGCAACCGCCCAGCTCGCATTCGTGCTAATGTTTATCGTCAGGTTGCCGGTGCCTGTGTTGTTCAGCATAAACATGTAGTTGAATGTGCTGTTCAAATCTGCCGATGTATTGTAGCTCCCAGGACCTAGCAAGTAACTATACACCACCACCGTGAAATACTGGCCGGTATAGTTCGTGCTGTTTACATTGCCCCATGTATCCGTTATGTTCACCTGAGTCAAATTGTGGCGACCTGCCGCGCTCGTCGTGATGTTGGCCTCCCACGTTGCGTTGGTGTCATTCCCTGAGATGCGCGACAATAGCTGCAGGCTCATGGCACCGTCCGGGCGTGCCACCACTGCCACCACGCTGCTCAAATTATTGTTGTCTGATGCGTTTATCCGCAACGCAACATTGTTACCTACGCCTACCAGTTGTGGCGATAAACTCACGCCTAAATTAACAGGCAACGTCCTGTCAGTCACCGTAAACGTGTAATACGGCGTGAAGTTCCAGTTGCCCCCTGCTGCCACTGTTGACGTGTCGTTAACCCATAGGCGCCACTTCACGGTCGTGTTGTATGCAAGGTTGCTCGTGTCGATTGAATAGTTTGTATAGCTTTCATTGCTGCTTAAGGTCAGGTTCGAAACGTTCGCAAGCACGCCACTGGCATTTGTCTCAAGGAAGGAAAAGCTCAGTTGCCCATTGTCTGTCCAATAGGCGGAAACATTGATGAATTCGCCCCGCTCCGGCACATTTGTAGTGTTGGTCAGGTTGCTGTAGCCCGGTGCTACCGTGTCGGTCTCGGGCGTGACGTCCAGGTCCTTGTCCTGGGCAAGAATTGCCGTCTCTGCCCCATCGGACACAGAGAGGTTGTAAACGCTGACGGAAAGGAAGTAGTTCTGGCCCCCGGTCAGGCCACTGGTGGAGAAGTTGCCAGCATAGATGCCCATGCCAGCCGCTGAAATCTGGCCAGGGTAGGTTTCCCTGGTGACCTCAACACCGTTGTTGTCATGCAGGACAGCTGTAAGGTTTGTTACATTCATCAAGGTTCCATTATGCCAAATAGTAACATTGAACGGCAGCGGCTTGCCCTGAACATAGATGCCGGTCGGATATTTTACGTATGCCAGCCAATAGGATACGTTGGACTCTGTCTGCAAGCCTGCCCGCATTGAATCGGTATCTGTCACATTTATGGAGACAGCATACATGCCTGAGATGTTTGGCACAATCCCATCAAGCGTCAGGTTGTAGGTGTACACACCGCTTATAATGCCTGAGTCGTTTACCAGGACCGAGCCATTATGCGCATAGGTAATAAACGTAAACCCGCCAGACACCAGCGAACCGTTCAGCGCATCGGTCATATTGAAGGTGAACCTGACCGAGCCGTTGGCATGGCCAAGGTCGTCATAGGGAAATACAAGCGAATTTGTCACATTTGTGGCCGCCATAGATGATTTGACCAGATTGGATATGCTAATTGCCAGGTTGGTCTGCCTGACGAGGGTGGTGGTGCTTGCATTGCCGAAATTGCCGCTCTTGGAAGCGTTTGCATAAAGAAGATATTGACCATAGACCGTGCTGGCATACAGGCATTCATAGCTGCCGTTGTTCAGGCTGGCCGGGCTGCCAGCAGTATTGTTTCGCGCGCATGAAACAGTCGCATCTGCCACGAGGTTGGTGTTTGCATCCCTGACAACAATGGTTTGGTTCACAGTGCTGCCATTGGCATAGAGCGCTCGGCTGGATACGAATAGGCTGTAATTGGGATTGAGAAGAACATAGCCACTGGCATTTGCACGCAAGGCACCGTTTGAATCATATGCCATGGCGGTCAGGTTCAGCTGGCCGGAATCCATCGTTACCGGAATCGTATAATTGTATTGCCAGTAGTTTGAGCCGTTCACCGTGTCGTTCAGTGCCTGGTAAACCGTGCCGTTGACTGTTACTGTGACGTTTGCAAGGGTGTCGGTTGACTGGGTCTCGTTCACTTCAAGGACAAGGATGTTGCCACGGCTGTAAACAGTGCCATTCACCGGATAAACCAGCGAAACCCTGCCGCGGGCTGCCGTGAAGAACCAGTTCTTCGTTGTGAGTGTGCCTGCCAAATCAAGCGCGCGCGCGCTTGCATTGTATTGGCCGTCAGGCAGACCTGTGAGGCTGACGACTTCTGTGAATGAGAGTGAGGTGCTCTGGTTTGCAAAGATGATTGTGCCATCTGGCGCTGTGATTGTAAGGTTGCTGTAATTCAGGTAGCTCTCGGTGATTGTAACGTTAAGCACGAAACTGTTATTGGTTATTTGCGTGTCATTATATTCACTGGGCATCGTGGAGTTGATGGCTGGGGCGGTCACGTCATATATGAAACTTTGTGAAGTTGAATTGGTTATCGCCACGCCATCGCTGCAGCTCACATAATAGGTGTAGTTGCCGTCCAACACAACTGTTGTGTTGAGAATGTTTGTTGTTTCGCTTGCCACCCCTGATGCTGTGCTATTGACAGTGCCATTTACTATCAGCGAGCAGGTGCCTGACGTTCCCTCAGAGTCATTATAGGTGTAGTTCACTGAAATATTGAGGTTCGCGATGATGCCGTTTGCCGGCAAGTTGATGGAAACATTGGGCGCATAATTAATTATCGCCAATGCGCTGGAGTTCGCAGGAGTGCCACAGCCGATTGCATCGCACAGCGCTACCTCCACCAGCCAATTGTCATTCTTGGCCAATAAGGAAGAATTAAGGACATTCCCGCCAGTCACGCCACCCCAATAGAGCGCCTTGATTTCATTTGCTGACAACGAGCGGTTCCAGATTGCGACCTCGTCTATCGTGCCATTGAACCAAACCTGCGGGCCGCCGCCGCTGATATACTGCGCAAGGGCATTCGCCAGCGACCCGGTGTTACCCACAGTCGTATTCTCCAAAATGCCATCTATGAATATATTGTAATTGCTGCCTTCCCGCGTGCCAGTGACAAGGTGCCAATCCCCATTGATGACTGTGCTTACGGAACAGACTATCGAAATGCTGCCCCCGACAAATGTGTCGAAACATGCCTTGCCATCCGTATCCGGGTTTAGATAGATGTTCCGCCCTGTTCGCGGCGAGCCGCCTTCTTTTCTGATTATCATCGGCCATATACTCCCAGTTGGGTTAAAAGTTGTTTTTATCCATGCGCTTGTCGTGTAATCCTGGCCGGCTCCGAAATCCAAAATGTCGGCATCGCTTTCATTGATGAAGTCATTCACCCCGTCAAATTCGCATGCGGTTCCGATTCTTCCTGCAATGGATGCGCTGCAGTTGGCACCACCCGTGGAAATCCCGTCATTTCCCAATGCGAAATCACCCGTATTGTTATTAAGCGGCCAGTAGCCCACGAGGCCCTGCGTCGTGTTGTTGCTTCCGACATCATAATACGGGTTTGGCATGCTCGCATTCAACACGCCATTCTTATACCAGCGGTAAACGTTGGTGACCGCATCATTGTCCAAATCAACAGTCGAAACGTTCCATGCCGTGAGATTGCCTATAGTTCGATTGAGGGGATAATCAGTTGAATTGAGAAGTGGCGTTCCCTGTGTCGGCGCATGGTTCGGATATGCATGGTTCACGTTGTTCGTGTAGACTATGCTGCCAGTTATGTCACGGAACGTGATGTTCAAATAGCCAGTCGCGCCTTGTGAACCGCTGCAAATGAACGTCACGTTGAATAAATTGTTTGCGGTGCTGTTCACCTGCACGCATGAACCTGAGGAAATGTTGATTGTTGCGCCTGCGATGTCTCCTCCCAAATCAGCATCCTCGGCTGTCGCTGTCACATTGAATGAATGCATTGTATTATTATCTGAAAAGACTGGTTGCGAAAACACCACCGGCAAACTGTTGCCTATCTGCAAGCCGCTGCTGTTCACCGGCGTGCCGTTCAATGCAATGTCGCCCGGAGTGATTTCGCAAATGAGTGTGTCCGACTTGTGATAGCTGGTGTTCGCCAGGGTGTTTGCGGCCTGGCCGCCTATCGCTGTGCCGTTCAGGAACCATTTGTAAAAGTCAGTGACCGGGTCGCTGTCGGAATCGGCAGTATCGCCTGCGCATGTCAATGCGCTTGTATTACTATAAGCTGGGGTGGGTGTGATTTCAACCCCTGAGACGCTCGGCGCATGGTTCGGATATGCATTGAACACGTTGTCTGTGTATGTATTTTCGGCGGCGGCGTCCCTGAATGTTATGTTAATATAAGCTGATGCATTTTGCGTTCCCGTGCAGTTGTAAACCGCCATGAAACTGTTTCCGCTGCTTGCATTGTAGCTGTAAACGCATGTGCCGCTGCTCACGTTGATAAATGTGTTGATTATGTCGGCAGCGCCATCGACATCTGTTGCATTGGCGGAAACATTGAACACATGACCTGCGGTGAAATTGTAAAAGGTTGGCTGCGCTGAAACATAGGGAACCGAATTTTGTATCGTTACGTTCGCGGAATAGTTGAAGGGTGAATAATCAGTCCCGTCAAATGCTAACACCGCACAGCCCCATTTCTCGCCCTTTGTGAACAGACCGCTTATGTTTGAGATGTTTGTCTGCGTGCCGTTTGCAGTGTGATACGCCACCCCTGCAAGCGCAGTCTGGTTTACATTGTCCTTGAACCAGTTGTAGGTAACGTTCAGCAAGGTTTGCTCGGCATCAATCACTGTTACGTTGCACTGCAAGGTGTCATTCTTGTATGCAACAACTGGAAGCACGCCCACTAAGGTTACGCTGGGCGCCGTGTTCCCAGATAAGATTGTTAATGCTGATGAGTTCGCAGGCGTGCCGCAACTCACTGAATCGCATGGTGTAACTTCAACCGTCCATTGGTCGCCTGCCGAAAGCAACGAGGAATTAAGGACATTGCCGCCGGTAACCCCGCCCCAATAAATGGCCTTGATTTCATTTGCTGACAACGAGCGATTCCAGACCGCTAAATCATCAAGTATCCCTTTATATATTTCAGTTCCTGAGGTTGCGGAGTCTCTGCCGATTGCTCTGTCTGTCCCACTTATAGTAATGACGGTTGAAGACCATGTTCCAGTTCCATCCCCAGCACCATTAAGATAAAAGTTATAATTTGCCCCAGTTCTGACAAAAGCAATATGATACCAAATATCTGATGAAAGAGTTGTAAGTCCCGCCTTATAAACTGGGGTAAGGTCACTACTTAAAAAAATAACGACCCCATTCCTGAATGCGAAGAGCCACTCATCTCCAACAGTCCCCATTGCTAATATACTTCTATAAGGAACACTTGCTGGGTCTAACGGTCTAACCCATGCCGCTACTGAAAAATCTCCAACTGATGTAAAAACACTATTACTTGACAACCCAATGGCATCATCAGTCCCGTCAAAATAACACCCACTCCCAATCTTTCCAGAAACAGAGGTTGAGCAGTTCACCCCACCGTTCTGCGTGCCGTCGTTTCCCAGTGCAAAATCATTCGTGTTATTGTTAAAGGGCCAGTAGCCGACCAGCCCCTGGGTCGTGTTATTGCTGCCGACATCGTAATACGGATTCGGCATCGTCGCATTCAGCACCCCATTCTTATACCATTTGTAGATGTTGGTGACATTGCGGCCCGGCACCTGCACGGTTGACTGGTTCCAGGCAGTGAGGTTGCCTGTCGTGCGGTTGGTCGGATAATCTGTTGAGTTTAATAGCGGAGTGCCCTGAGTTGGCGCATTCATAATAGAGAGCACACTGGAATTCG
>MNVF01000013.1 GCA_001871535.1 Candidatus Micrarchaeota archaeon CG1_02_49_24 | reverse complement strand
GGTAAACCCTGGGGTATTTGCCCAGATCAGATTTTCCGAAGAGCCTCTCTCGCTGATGCGAGAGACCCTGCACAATGTGCAGGGTATGAAGGCTCATTCGGAAATCCAGTTTTCGCTTGATAGCGATTGAATCTTGCCAGTTGGAAGATAGCTCGTAAAGTCCTGCTGGACTTTCCGAAAATCTCAAGGGCTGTTGTCCTTGAATTCTCGTGAAGTTGGCGCTTGGCATTCATCCCCGCCCGAAGGGCGGGGTATTCTGCCAACTTCACGATAAATCCCTGCTGCCTGGGAGAGCTTTCAAAAGCCTATCCATAAGGGTTCTTTTTGTCTCATTCCCGAGGATGTCCCAGGCTGATGTATCGATAACCAAATTTCAGTAAGTGAATATATCTGAATTGTATGGCACTGGGCTGCTCAAATTGATTCACTAAACCGTTTTTCCAATTCATCAATCAGCTCAGTGTTTCCGATAAAGAAGGGCGTCCTGTCATAGGGGGTTTTCCCCACAATGTCAAGGATTGACTGTTTTCCATCGCTCGACCTGCCGCCTGCCTTTTCCATGATATATGCCATGGTGGCACATTCAAGGTAGAGCCTGAGCTTGCCGCCCTGTTTGTTCACAGTTGAAGGATAGCCGAAAAATCCGCCATAGTGCAAAACCTGGGAAAAGTCGCCCACCAGCGCGCCGCAATACCTCAATTTCAGCTCCCTCTCCTTTGCCAGGTATTTCACGTATTTGTAGAACCACGGCTCAAACTCCGTGAGGGTTCCGCCCACGCCAAAGACTGTGGCTTTTTCAGGCAGGCTGATATCCTCATTGAGCACGATGTAGTTGTCCCCGCCCTTCCTGGATTTCACAAATTCCGCAACGCCTGTATCTGTTGCGATGACAAGGGTTGTTATCGGCCCGTATAATTTATAGAGCGCGCAAACCATATCTCTTCCTTTTGCAGGCAATTTGTTTTTGTAAACCCCTATTATCGTGCCGAACGGATTATTGCTGGAGATGTTTGACGAGCCGTCTAGCGGGTCCATGGCAATTGCAAACGGCGCGCCCTTCTTCCCGTTAACCGGCCCGTCTATTTCCTCGGAATACAGGGTGTGCACGAGCCCGCTTGATATGAACGCCTGGGTGAAATACTCGTTGGTCCAGTTGTCCAGCTCCTTGGTGGCCTCGCCAAAGCGGTTTTCCCTGAGCGCTTTCTGGTTAAGCCTGTGGGGAAACTCGCGCACCAGGTTGGGCGTCATGTCCACTAGCAGTTTCAGGAATTCCGCCAGTTTCCCGTTGTTTATGTGCGTTCCAATGTATTCGTCAAATGTCCCTGAGGGCATGAAAAACTACCTCTCACTGTCATGGTGCGATTGCATCCGCTGTTTTTTTGTCTGCCTCGGCCTTATTGGCATCTTCAATTTTCTGGTAAATGGCAAACAGCACATAGACCGTGATTATCGCAGTGATTGGCGTGATTATGGCTGGCAATATTGAGCCAAGGATTGAATAGATGACTAGGTTAACCAGGTCAATCGATTGGTAGGCCGGCACTGCGGTCAGCGTTATCCTTCCCAAGTCCGTGAGCGTTGCCACAATCAGTTCATTCAATATGGCCACCAACAGCAAGGTGAGGAAGAGCTTGAGCACTACCTTTTCAGACTGTTTCCAGACTTCGTTTATGCTTGCTGCGGTATCATTCCCCGACAGGTAGAACATGTCCGCCACAAAGATTCGCGCCGCCACATAGGTCTTGATGCCAAAGAGGGCAATCCCAAGCACAATCAGCACTGCAGATACCTCTGCAAACCCTGAGGCCATCCCTGTGTCGGGTATTATCGGATTGCCTGCTGCGTCCAATTTCATGCCATCCATCCACTGCGGGAGGCTATAAAGCACAAATGCGCCTGTGAGCAGCACAATCACTGCGCATGGCACTGCCATATATCTCAGTTTGCTGGGAAGCGCCAGGATTTCATAGATTAATTTCTTTATTGAGAAAAGGAGATAATCAATCGCACCTGCCTGGTCAACCCGCCTTTTAAATTCCAGTGAATTCCTGTTAAACAGCTCCTGGAAGATTTTCAGCTTGAAATAGCTTGAAACCAGTGCGAGCACCCCAATAAAAGCCGCAAACCTTGCCACTGAGAATGCAAGAGCTATATAATATGTATTTGAAGCGAACACATTTGCCTGGCCGGCTGCATATTCCAGTGGTGGCATGAGATAGGCAATGGCGCCGAAAAGGAGGTTGACTGCAACAATGGCGGCAAAAAGCGCACCTGCGAACTGCAGCAGCAGGAACATGCGATTCTTCCAATTTGCATCAGTTTCAATGAGCCAGCCCCAGCTTGCCTTGAATACGCTAACCCAGTCTAAGGTATACATGAACTCACATCAACCCATCGTTGTTCATTTTAATTCCTGCAAGTTTATTAAAGAATTGGGATGCAAACAATATAGTGAACTGTTTATCTGAGGTGAGACAATGGTCAAGTTTGAATTGAAGTCCCTGCCCTATGCCTATGATGCGCTCCAGCCGGTGATTTCCAGGCGAATCCTTGAATTGCACCATGGCAAGCACCATGCCGGCTATGTGGCTGGGGCCAATGCCGCGGCTGAGAAGCTGGAAAAGGCACGGAATGGGGAGCTTGAGATTGATGTGAAATCAATTTTGCGCGATTTGAGCTTTAACCTGAACGGCCACCTCCTTCATGAGCTTTTCTGGGAGAATATGAAAGCGCCTGAGGAAAACAACAAGCCCGCCGGACGGGTGGCAGATGCCATTGACAAAAATTTCGGTTCGTTTGAATCGTTCAGGAAACAGTTTTCAGCGGCTGCCAAAAGCGTTGAAGGGTCTGGTTGGGTAGTGCTTGTGTCTTACGGGATGGGCAACCTGTATATTACCCAGGTGGAGAAGCACAATGTCAATCATATTGTAGGCTGCAAACCCCTGCTTGCCCTTGATGTCTGGGAGCACGCCTACTACTTGGATTATGCGAATGACCGGGGCGCGTTTGTGGACAAGTGGTGGGGCATAGTTAATTGGAAAGATGTGGAAAGAAGGTTGTAGGTGGTTATTTTTATGGCAAACATTGAACCAAAACAGATAGTTTCATTGCTCGCAAAAATCAAGCAGGAAAAACCGCTTATCCATCATATCACCAACTGGGTGACTATTTATGATTGCGCAAATATCACGCGGACAATCGGCGCCCTGCCGGTGATGGCACATGCGCCTGAGGAAGTTGAGGAGATGACTGGAATTGCCAGCGCGCTCGTGCTGAATATAGGCACGCTCACTGAGGAGCTTATGCAGGCGATGTATCTCGCAGGCAAGGCTGCAAACAAAAAAGGAATTCCTGTTGTGGTGGATGCTGTCGGTGTCGGAGCCACGAAATTCCGCACTGAGAAATTCAGGGAGCTTGCAGAAAAAGTAAAGCTTTCCGTGATAAAGGGCAATATCTCTGAGATGGGCATAATCGCAGGTGTGAAGGCAGAAGTGAAAGGAGTGGAAGCCATGAGCGTAGACGGCACCCCTGAAATGATTGCAAAAAAGGTGGCGGCTGCCTATGGCTGCACTGCTGCAATCACCGGAAAAACCGATGTGGTTTCAGACGGCGCAAAAACTTTTTTGGTTAACAACGGACATTTGATGATGGGCTCGATTGTGGGCACTGGATGTATGGCTGCCAGCGCCATCGGCGTTTTTGCGGCCGTCGAAAAAGATCGTGCGCTTGCATCTGCTTCAGCACTTTCAGTGATGGGCATTGCCGGCGAGCTGGCAGCTGCAAAATCCAACGGCCCCGGCACATTCAAGGAAGCGTTCTTTGATGAGATGTATAATTTGAATGAGGCGAAGATTGCCAAATACGCAAAGGTTGAGCTCCCATGAGCAAAAAACCAATGTTCAAGCACGCTTTTTATTTCATCTCAGACAGCACCATAACTGATATCTGTGCAATTGAGCAGGCAAAAGAGGCATGCAAAAACGAGCTTTTTGCATTCCAATACAGGGAAAAAGGAAAATGTATGGATGAAATGATTGCCGGGGCGAAGGGGATTGCGGCAGTTTGCAGGAAAAGCAAAGTGCCATTCATTGTCAATGATTCACTGGAGGTTGCGCTTGCAGTGGATGCCGGCGGCCTGCATATTGGCCAGACAGATGTGGAATATGCCATTGCGCGAAAGCACCTCGGCAATGATAAAATAATCGGTGTCACTGCAAATTCCGTGAAAGATGCGGAAAAGGCAGTTGCCCTGGGCGCTGATTATATTGCAGCTGCACCCATATTCAAAACTGCCACGAAAAAAGATGCCGGCGATGCAAAAGGAATCGCATTTGCCCGTGGCGTGGCTGAAATTGCAAAAGGCGCAGGCATGCCTGTGGTCGGGATTGGCGGAATCACATTGGAAAATGCCTATTCGGTCCTGGGCGCAGGCGTATTTACCGTGTGTGCAATAAGCGCGAGCCTTAGGGATGGCAGAATAAAGGAAACCGTGTCCAGGTTCAACGAAATAATTAAAAGCAAGTAATTTACAGATATGTCCAGGGTGAGCATCTGAAACCTGAAACCATCGTCAAAAACGGGAATGACCTCAGCCATTTTCTTCTTCTGGTCCCAATCTTTAATAGGTGGCTTTTTGTCCTTCTTGTGAAAATGCTTGATATCATCGCGCTGGCAATCGGCATGGTTTTACTCCTGGTCATTATCCCTGTTTCATTTGTCATCTATCCCCAGTCAACCCCTTTCTCAAGCTTGGACATTACGCGCATGAGCATCTGGGCCGTCCTGGCATTGGTCTATTCAGGCGCCGGCATCGTAGGGTTCACCTGCAAAAAAGAGCCTGATTTCACCCCCCACGGCCTGGTGGTGAAGGATAGGGTCGCGTTCTGGTGGGCGGATATCATTAATTTCTATTCCTCAAAGAAATATGTCGTTCCGGTTCATAAAAAACATCTACATAGGTGAACCATGCGGATTCTTCTTCAATTCCCTGAGGGGCTCAAACAGAATGCCATCGAATACGCCAAGGAGCTTGAGCGCAAGGGTCATGCTATTTCCCTTTCGGCAAGCCCCTGCTTCGGCGCCTGCGACCTGGCCATTGACGAGGCGCTTGCAATTAAGGCAGATAAAATCATCCATTACGGCCATGCGGAATTTGTCAATGCAAAGCTTCCTGTGAAGGTTGAATATCAGGAATATCCCATTGCTGCGGATTTGGCATTTATAGCAAAGGCGAAAAAGGAATTAAAAGGAATTAAGGCAGTCGCGCTTGCCACCACTGTGCAGTATGTCCAGCTCCTTCCAAAGGTAAAAAAATCGCTTGAGAAATTTGGCATCAAGATCAGGCTTGCGAAAGGTCATTTTGCAAAATACGAAGGCCAGCTGCTGGGCTGTGACACAGGCGCCATCGCCAATGTGAAAGGCAAAGTCGATTGCGTTGTCTATTTTGGGGCAGGCATGTTTCACCCCCTAGCAATTGAAACTGAGAAAGTGCTGGTGCTGAATCCGGTGACTAAAACAGTCTATTGGATTACCGAAGAAATAATGCGATTCAGAAGGCGGCGGCGTGCCATGCTGATTGGCGCGCTCGAGGCAAAGCGGTTCGGCATCCTCGTGAGCACAAAAATAGGCCAGCTCAACCTCACTGGCGCACTCAGGGCCCGGGATGAGCTCAGGAAGCGCGGCAGGGAGGCGCACATCCTGGTTGCGAACTATGTTGATTCAACAGCAATCAAGAACTTCAACTCATTCGACGCGTTTGTGAATACTGCCTGCCCACGATTGGGCGATGATTACGAGCTGTTTGAAAAGCCGATTGTGAACCTGGCAGAGCTTGGCGAATTGCTGAATCTGATTGACAGTGTTAAAAACAAATGAAAAGAAGAAGGCCACGGAGCCTGAAGTGCTTACGCACTGGCTCCGCATGCCAGGATTGCCTCACACACCCATTCGCGAATATAATCAGATTTTACGAAGAGCTATCGACCAGCAGGTCGATTCAACAGCCTGCGAAGTGCGGGGTACTCTGCGTTTTCAAGATAGTCTTCACGTCTTAATGTCCTACTGTCCTAAGGTCGCCAAGTCAAACGGTTCCAAACGCTTTCGATTTTTATTCATCCTCATATCGGTTCCAAAGATTCCTTTTCTGGTTTATGAGCTCTTTTCCAAGGGTGAGCAGCTCTGTCCCAATCCTCAGCGCCTCGTCAGGGCTCAGCTTCATGCTCATCTGAGACGTGTCGTTTATGAGGCGGAAAAGGACGGTGCCGTCCCGGGGGAAGCCGTTGACCATCTGGGCACGCTCTGTCTCTAGCCTGAGCGCGTTCCTGTGCAACTCGGCGGCATCGTCCTTCCACCAGTGAATAATCTCATCTTCGATTGTGGATTCGCTTCTTTGCTTCATCTTCAAAATTGCTTGGGTCATGTGGATCGCCTGATGGCTTTTTGCCGGTTGGCAAAAATCTCGACGGCTGCTGTCGCCGATCGCCTGCTGGCATTTCTCCTGTTGGAGAAATTCTCGATGACTGCTGTCGCCGATTGAATGCTGCTGTTGCAGCAT
>MNVF01000109.1 GCA_001871535.1 Candidatus Micrarchaeota archaeon CG1_02_49_24 | reverse complement strand
CGATTCAAACCACCCGCAAGCTGGGCGGTATGAGGCTCATTCGAAAATCCAGTTTTCGCTTGATAGCGAAAATCTCGCAAGCAAAGCTTGCAAATTCTCGCGGAGTGAATTGGCATTCACCCTTGAAATTTTGGAGCGACCAGGGTAGTAAACTGCCCTGGCATGGCATTGAGCAAACAAGAGTTTGCGAGAGCTATGCGCCCGCAGGCGCATTCAATCGCCTATCAAAGTGAGATAATATATGCGATGCTCGCTCCGAAGTTTCACCGCGAAGCAGGCGGTACTCTGCCACTCCGCGATAGTTCCATCCAATGCAAGGTTCTTTGGGTCTAATTCCCTGCTCTGATACTTCAGGTTCGCCCCAATCCAGGCTGTTGCCGTGGCAGCTGCCGCAGCTTTTACTGCCCCTGCCAAATCAGGTATATTGACTGGTTTTAGTAAAAATGAATCGCATCCTGCTACAAATAATCCATCCGGATCCCCACCTGTCATGCCTACAATTGGCCTTGCAGGTTCAGACCTAACAATACCCATTATACCTTCAGGGGCACCCTGATTAATTATGCAAACAGCATCCGGATTATCACGCATAACCTGTTCTAATTTTCCATCAAGCACATTGAAAGCTTTGCCGCCTTCGGATTCTCTAAGTGCCTCCCTTAAATAGTCACGCGCTGTTTGGTCTGTTTCAGCGACTATCACAGGGATAGGTCCTTCAAATATAACGGGTTTCCTTACCCATCTCGCGCTGAGCCTTCCAGTTGCAACAGTCTTAATTTCTTCAGCGCGAGTGCCAGTTGCGGCCTCAAAATAAGGGATAAGGCGCATTGGATGGTTCTGCGATGAAACCGTTGCAGTCCCACTTGGGTTTCCTCTTACTCCGTTTACTCTATTCCTAATCAACCTTTCTATAATAGTCCTCATATCATATCACCTATGGTAAACTCAAATCAAAGTGGCAATACTTGCATGTATTCTCAACCATGCTTTACCTGTTCAATAGCCCTTGCCAATGGCTTCAGAAATTCAGGTGGCGTCACCTTGTCTCTGTCAGGGCCACCTCTTGGCCGATCCACCGGCCCTATCGCCATCTGTGCAGCCTCGCTTATCAATCCATGAGGCGCATTTCCATGCTCAACCATTGGTTGCTCACCAGCACACATATCTGTGAGCCTGACCATTGAAACCGGCATGGTTTTCTTCCATGAATATATGGGATCCCTGGTTTGCCCAAAACACAGGTAGAGAAAACCATCTTTCAATCCCCGCAGCATTTGCGTCATCTCAAGAAGCGCGTTCCCTATCGCCGGAATCGTTTTGGCAAGCGGCACAAAAGGCAGAAGCAGGTCTGCTATTGTCTGCGCAAGCAGGATGGGGCTTGCATTAATCGGTTTAGCTCGTTCATGCAAGCTTTGTTTACCGGTTGGCTGTTCAGGGTCCTGCATCATAAACGCTATCCACGGCGATGCCCTTGCAATCTGCCCTGCATCAATCACCAACCGCAGCTCCTCAGGGGTCAGAGCTTCAATATCCTCTATACCCACGTCAAACAATTGTGCGCTCCGCGCAGCCATGCCCATTTGCCCGTTTCCCCTTCTTGGCGGCGCCCCAATGCTTATGAGCGGAATGGCTGAATAAGCAGACATTCCTTTTGTTGTTGTTTGCCAGGCAATATATTCACGCACAAGAGGAATGAGCGCAGCACGGGTGAGGCCACTCTCGTTAACACGCCCACTTAAGCCCGGCAAGAATTGGTTGCGCAAACAGCCAGCTACCTCGCTGAAAAGCTCTCTTATTCTCGCTGCATTCAGGTCCGACCCGATAAATCCAGCAGGCACTAACCTATAACCCATCAAGCCTGGTAAGCCCCACATCATGCTGTCAATCCCTGCATTTGCCAATAGTTCACAATGTCGCTCAGCAAACGGTGGAGTCACTTTAGGTTGAGGATGAGCATCTATCAGCGGTGGCTGGTTTTGAATTCTTGTAAGCATTTTTGCCCGCGCAATATCCCGTGCCGCAGTTCTTAAGCCGCCGGGAGCAGACAAATTATTCGGGAAGAATCTCAATCCATTTCCGATTTTTCTCGCAAACACTCAGCCATCATACTTCGCACAGCCTCTCGCCCCAGCCCTTTCCGAAGCGAAAAAATCAGCAAGCGTTCCGAATGGATTGTCAACCCAGTGCACAAGGCTAGGGCCTCCGCATCCATTTTGAAATGCGTCTCTAACTGTTTGTCGTTTTCTTGCCTGTGCCATAACCATCACCCAACTATAATTTAGTGTGAGTTTTAATATAGGCAAGATCTTTTAATCAATCGAGTTCGGCTTTTCGCTTCACTAATTTGACAGCCGCTTCCACTGGAGGAAACCGAAGACGGCCTGGCTGCTCACGCATGCACACCGTCATTCTGTTTGAATGCGCTGTTGCGCATAGCTCGTGAAGCATTCGCTTCACGATTCCCCCACCCCCTTCATACGACGGTATAGTTTAACCGCAGCTTCGACCGCCCTCTTAGCATATTCATCCACCCTGTCCAGGCCCTGTATCCTGCTCATTCCAGGCCCTGAGATTCCCAGCGCAACCGGCTTGTTATATTCAATTGACAAATCCAGCATCTTCCTGGCAGCATGTTGCGCGACAATCTCATCGTGCTGGGTATCTCCTTCAATTACCGCACCAAGGGTCACCACCGCATCCACCCGCCCGATGATATTTTTCACGCCGAACGGTATGTCATAGGTGCCAGGCACGCGGAACACCATTGTGACCTCTGCACCCAAAAACTCGGCATGCGCCTTTGCCCTTTCAAGCATTATCTGGGTGATGTCCGCATTGAACTCGCTAACCACTATCCCTAGTTTTATTTTTTCTTTTTCACCCAACATTTTCTCACCCTCGTGTTTTCAAACGAATAACATCCCCTTCTGTTTCAACTTCCCCTGCCTCAATCCTTTCCCAGCCTTTTTTTCCAGCACGCCGCCCTTCACAAGCGCAACCGCGTTGTGGCAATGTTTCCTAATCCTATCTTCTGTAATCTGCCAAAAATCCCTCACGTTTTTTGCCTCATCCTCAAAGACAAACACTTCCAATATGTGCTTTTCCATCATCAATTGAGCCATGATGAGCCCGTTGCTTGCCTGGCTCGCGCATTCCCTGTCAATCGGCTTTGCTCCCGGCATGCCCAATGCCATGCAAATGTCGCACTCTTTCAGCAGAAGCTTGCATGCCACTGGCAAATCCTTGATGCCCGGCACAGTGCGCCTCTCAATTCTGGCTCCTGGATAATTCGTCCCTAGCTCATCTGCGGCGATTTTGCCCATGTTGATTTTAGAAAATGTGGTGTCAACGATGCCAATCTTCATGTCTTCCAGACTCCTTACTTCTGACCCCAGACAATTATCTCCTTCCAATTCAGCATTACTGACCCGTTCTCATCAGCCAATTTTTCAGCCTCTTCTGGCTTCAATGCCTTGCCGTCATCACCCAATAATTCACATATCACCGTAGCATTGGAGCCGCACTTCTCAGCCAGCGCAAGCGATAGTTCGGTATGCCCTTTCCTTTTTTCCAATCCCCTGCCAATCAAAACATACACATGGCCGGGCGAGTAGAATTTCTGATGAAATTCGGTTTCGGGTTTTCGGTTCTCAGTTTTCAGCGAATCAGCCAATTTCCCAAACTCCGAAATTGTCCTCGCCCTGTCAATGTCCGTAATGCCTGTATAAGTGTTCCTATGATTCAGAGTCAGCGAAAATGCCGACTTGTCCCCATAAGGTGTTTTGGGGATGAGCAGTCCCTCCAGCCCCCCTGTCAGCAGCAAGTCCGCAAAGAACGGCAGTTTCATCTTTTCAGCTACCTTGCCTGCCACAGCTATGCAAATCAGCCCGCCCCGCTTTCTCATGAATCTGATGGCTTCCTGGGTGGCGCATTTCGCCAGCATAACCATGTCGGTTTCGCCTTCCCGCGCCCCCCCATCGTAGATAAATATCATGTTTCCAGTTTGCAGTTTTCGGATTGCAGTTTCGATTTTTTCATCCATGGACTCGGTTTCGCTCCCTACATTTATAATGGTAATTACTAAAAAATTAGTAGTTGTGGGCGAGTAAGGCAACCCTTATAACTATCAAATTCGATGTTCATGCCATGGAATCCTTTGTGGAAAAAGCGCCCATGCTGACTCAACCTCCCCAGCTTGCCAGCACCAATCTTCTGGTCACTCTTCTTGCGAAAACAGATATCCGCAGCATCTTCACCCCCTCTGGCGGCCTTGATTTGCAAAAGCCTGCCGCCCCCTTTGTGCTGCTGGCAATCCTGCCCGAGCGCTTCCTGGGCAGCTTTGGCATGCTGATACAGGACAGGATGCGGTTCGCTATCGGCGCCAATGAGGCGCTGAAAAAATCAATCAATGATGTCATCACCGACCCGCACATGGGCAGGGCAATTGCCAGCGTGCCTTCTGCCCAGGTTCTCTCATCCGTTTTCAGCCCAGAATTCAGGAAGCAGTTCCAGGTGGAGAATGTGATTGCGGTGCAGCCTGCGCCAATGCTGCTTTCCTATGCCCTGGTGGATTCGCATGCCTTTGTAAAGGCAGGGAATGAGGCAGTGCAGAACACCCTCAGCCGCCTCATGGCAGATGCGAACTTCGATCTCCCCGCCCCAAAGGTGCTTGAAAAGAACGAGCAGCTCATGGCGCAATTCGTAGGCACCTATGTGCTCTATACTACATTGTTTGATGTGTCGGTTTCGCGCGACCATTTCTCATTCGGCGCAAGGATGAAGGCCGTGAACACCAAAAAAGAAGTGCTTGCCATCCTCATGTCAAGCGGAAACAAGAAGAAACTGTCGCCAAAGCAGGCAAAGGGATTGGCTGCGTTGTTTGCAAAAATTGCCAGGCGGATTTTCAAGTAAATCAATATTAATCCTTAATTCCCTAACTCTATCATGCTAACTATAACTTTTCTCGGAACCTCAGCAGGCGTGCCGACCACCGAGCGCGGCCAGCCGTCAGTGGCAATCAGCTACGGCGACGTCTACCTGTTCGACTGCGGCGAGGGCACCCAGCGCCAGATGATGAATTACGGCACTGGCTACGGCTCGGTGAAGCACATCTTTCTCACCCACCTCCACCTTGACCACTACCTGGGCATATTCGGGCTGGTCGAAACCCTGAAGATGCAGGGCCTGAAGGGGCTCAACGTCTACGGCCCGGGCATACGCAGGCTGAAGTTCGACAGGTCGGTTACTGCCCACGAGGTGGACGGCGAATTCGCTTTCAATGACAAAAAGAGCGGGCTCAAAGTGACTGCCTTCCCGACCGAGCACGAAGTAGCCAGCTTTGGCTATGTGGTCGAATCCGAGCCCATAAGGAAATTCCACGAGCAGAAGGCCAAATCCCTGGGCATTCTGGGCATACTCTTCCGCGAGATACAGACAAAGGGCGAGCTGGAAATCAAGGGCAAAACGATCAAGCTGGATGATGTGAGCTACATCAAGCCAGGGAAAAAGATAGTTATAGTGGGCGACTCGCTGCCCTGCAAGTCAACCATCGAAGCTGCAAAAGGCGCAGACCTGCTCATCCATGAATCGACCTTCGATGCAACCCTCAGGGATGAGGCCAAGGCAAGGTTGCACTCGGCCTGTACCGACGCTGCCGAAGTCGCTAAAAAGGCAGGCGTGAAGCGCCTGGTAATCACCCACATAAGCCCGCGCTACAACGAGGGCGCCCTGCTGAAGAAGCAGGCTGCCGAAATTTTCCCGGAAACCGAAGTAGCCTATGATGGGATGAAGATTGAAATGAATATTTAATCTGCTTATTCCAGTGTTCAATCAAGAGGGGGTAAGGAGTCAAGGACAAACTAGGGGGATTCTTCCCCCTTGGTGGTCCTACTGCTTTGCCGTCAGTTCAATCTTCGGCGGAATCATTGGCGGCGAGAGGTTCAATGGCCTCACAACAAGCGTGCCGTTGCTTCCGCAGGTATAGTTGATTGTGGTAAGCACGAGCTCTGCAAACTTCGGGGGCAGGATTTTCTCGGCCTTCCATTTCTCGCTGACTTCCTTCACTGTCTTGGCATCCTCCTCAGCGGTGATGGAGCCGTTTATCTTGAGGTAGCCCACGCGCTTGCTCTCGGTATCGCCCAGGTAGCTCGCCACATAGGTGTATTTTATGTCCACATTCCTGCCTTCGCAGTTGATCTCATCAAGCCCTATATTTATGTTAAGCCCCTGTGCCGGGTCCCCGCTCTCCTTCCGTGCCTCAACATATGCAATTTTTCCGCCAGTTATCATCAAAATCCCTCCTTTAGAACCTTCAGCTTAATCAGCAGTGCCCTTGATTCTGTCCAGGAGCAGATAGATCATTGCGCCGCCTATCAGGCCTGCACCTGCAGCCACCCACCATTCATCGTACCTGAATTCCATCCAGCCATAGACAAGCGCTGCACCGACTCCGACAGCGATTCCGAACCGCCCAATTCCAATGAACAGCTTCTTGTAATTAATGTCTGCCATGCTACACATTAATCAAGCAACTGTTTTAAAGATTATCGTGAAGTTGGCAGAATATCCCGCCCTTCGGGCGGGGATGAATGCCAAGCGCCAACTTCACGAGAATTCAAGGACAACAGTCCTTGAGATTTTCGGAAAGTCCAGCAGGACTTTACGAGCTATCTTCCAGCTGGCAAGATTCAATCGCTATCAAGCGAAAACTGGATTTCCGAATGAGCCTTCATACCCTGCACATTGTGCATGG
>MNVF01000113.1 GCA_001871535.1 Candidatus Micrarchaeota archaeon CG1_02_49_24 | reverse complement strand
GAATTTCTCCAACAGGAGAAATGCCAGCAGGCGATCGATGCCAACAGGCGTCGAGCTATGCTGCAACAGCAGCATTCAATCCTGCGCCGTTGCGATGACCTAACCGATGGTTGCAGGGCTTGTCAAGCCGGAATAGACTTTTCCTGTGCATAGTTCATAGGGTACCTTGCCCAGCAGCCTTGAGACTGAGACGTATTGGGTGACGCTTTTGAGCGGGCCGCATTCTATTCCAATTGCCCCATCCACCTCGCTCCTGAAATTAGGGTTAGGGGTGCCATTGGCTTTCTTTCGTTTTATCCTGTCTGCGGCGACCATTGCATGCACAATGATTGACGCTCGGTCGGTTATACAGCTATTCCTGAGATGGGTGGAAAGGATTGGGATGGGCACCGTGACCTTGCGGATGTATTCGCTGAAATCGAGCCTTTGGCCGGTTGTTGCGTCGGTTATGTAATCGCACTCGTGCTTGGAGGATAGATATGCAGTATTTTCATCCAGAAGTGATTCATCAGTTGGGATGGAAACCTGCAGGAGCACTGATTCATATGTGTATGCCCCAATCATGGCATTCCTGTAGTGGCAGGTCTCGCGCTCGGTCTCCAGCCGTGTTATGCCTGAATGGAATTCCTCTGCATTTTCATCTGGGTTGGGCGTGCTCCCAGGCAGCCTTTGGTTCCCAAATAGATTTGGGTCAAGCTTTTTGATTATATTGAAATTGTCAAGCGCTATTGCATCGCAGTTGTCTGGATTGAAGAAGAGCTGGGTAACAAGGGTGGTGCTGTGCTGCTCCTTTGTGCTGGTGACTCCGGCACAGCCAAGCATGAGAATAAGCATGAACGGCAAGGCAGGGCAAGCCAATCGCTTGATTTTTATCATAAAATCCATCTGATCGAGCATCCAAATGATGCGAGAGCTACACGTATTGAGCATCGCTCAATGGTGTGCTACGCAGATTGAGCCAGATTGGCTCAATAGCGCACTATTGCGCAACTGCGCAATCCGTGTTGAGTCCTATGGACTCAATCGCATGCATCCACGATGCATTCAAAGCTGTCTGTTTTCTTAGCCAGCCCGAGTAATCTTTTGCCCGAGTTTGTTTTTATGAGTTTCTCTGCGCTTTCTATCCAGGCAAGCGCATAGCGGTTGCCGCCGTCGGCATATTCCTTTGCCTGGAAAATCATCTCGAGCTTGTCGGCATCGCTCACGATAGCCATGAGCTTTTTATTTTTTGCGAGCGACTGCACATCTTTGCCGCCAGGGATTTGGCAGAAAATATCTTCTGCTGCCTTCTGAGAGTTTACCTTGAGGTATTTTTTGTTCAGTGGGGTGAGGTCAGAGAGCCGTGCCTCGCACAGGTCATGAAAAATGCAGGCGATTACAACATCCCCTGACTCAGCTTTGCCTAATTTTTCCATATGTGCAAGCAGATAGCCAATAACTGCCGTGCGATGGGAATGGTCAGCAATGCTTTCCGGGTTTTTTATGTTGATGGTGAGCCAGCCGCTCCTGGGCAATTTCTTCAGTTGGCCGGCTTCCAGAATGAAGCGAACCAGTGGGTCTGGAGATTCGGGTTGCGGGTCTTCAGTCTTGGGTCTCGGGTCTTGTTCTAGACCCTGGACTCTGGACCCTAGACCTTTAGGGTTTCCAGACCCTGGACTCAAGACCCTAGACTTAGCTTTTGCCATCAGAATGACCTCCAGCTATTCCACAACTGAGGCTTTTTTCAAGGATTGGCTTGAGCCGCTTGGCATCATAGCACAATTTTATGAGCCGGCTCCTTCCGCGGATGCCGGTGCTTGTCTCCACCATGGAAATAAGGCCCAGCATCTCGAGGTCCGTGAGATATTCGCGATACCATCTGGCACTGCGTTTCTGCCTGCCCAGGGCATTGCAGGTCTTTGCATACTGTTCGTAGAGCTCGCCAGACATGAAAAACGGCTCAATCCCATCCACGTTGGCAGCGCCAGCACCCTCGCCGCCTCCGCCGAGCTTGGCATAGGAGGAGCCGCCTGTGGTTAGGGTGGCAAGGCCGAGCAAAAGGATTTGCTGGTGCTCTGGCAGGGTGGAAACCGCTTCTATTATCACATCATCCTCAACATTCATGCGCGCGGTTTCCACTTCCCTGTCGGTGACTGTTTTGAGGCGCTTGGAATCTGCAACTTCACCTGCGCGTATCAACAGCCTTAGGGCATAACGCGCATCGCCGCTGGTCTGGGCACTGATGGCTGCTATGAGATTCAGGGCACTTTCCTGCACCACATCCGGCTCAAAGCCGATTTTTGAGCGCTCCTTGAGTATGTCATGAATCTGTGAAGCTGAGTAGGGGGCGAACACCATTTCATCCTCGTAAAGGCTGCTCTTGCTGCGGGCATCCAGCCGCTCCTTGAAGCTCAGGCTGTTGGAGATGCCGATGATGGTAATCCCGCCATCTATTATTTCGTCGTTGCTGCGGCCGAGCATGTAGAGCAGGTCATCCACATCCTTTACCATATCGATTTCATCCAGGATGATGATAATTTGCTTGCCTGCTGCAAATGCCACCAGGCGCTCGTAAATATGGGAAAGGCCGAACCCTGTTTTATCTAGCTCGCCGATAAATGTCTTGCCCACCTTCTGGAGCACTTTGTATTTGGAGTTGTAAATCCTGCAGTTGACATATGCGAAGATTGCGCACAGCTGGTCGCTGAATTTCATGATGTGCTTGACAGTCGAGGTTTTGCCAGTGCCGGTTTTGCCGTAGATGAAGATGCTCTTGGGCTTCATCCTTTTTGAGGATGGGGCAAGGATTCTCACAATGGATTCGATTTCTCTATCCCTGTGGAGAAGAGTGTCCGGGATAAAATGGGGCGAAAGCACATTTCTGTCCCTGAAAATAGACGGCCTGGAAAGTATCTCTTCAACCCGCATCCAAACACCCAAAAAGTACACTATTCCCATTCGCTACATAGCCTTTTAAAGGTAATATCTTAAAATTACCAATGTAACTATATACAGTTTAGTAGTGGCTAATCAGGGGTGTCTAATATGGGAATTTTTGACAAGATTTCGAAATCTTTGGGTTTAGGCAAAGAGATGGACATCGAAGAGTATATGGATGCCCTGGAGATGGAGAACGTAGATGTGCTCCACCAGGCAGCTGACTTCTATGTGAAGCCGCTTGCGCTCGAAAGCGAGAATGACGTGAATGTCGTCATAGACGAGTTGAAGGCAAGGAATATCATCCTTCTCAATATAACGCCGCTCTCGAGGCAGCCGAACAAGCTTAAGGAAATCATCTCGCACCTCCGCGAGTACGTCTCGAAAATCAATGGCGACATAGGCAGGATTGATGAAACGAGGATTCTCCTGACACCTTCGAAAGTGAAAATCATCAGAAGAAGGTAGGAGACACAGTTTATTTATTTTTAGCAGATTTTCCTGTTACCTAGTTTGATTCATAGTCTTAATCATCTTTTTAATCGCAAACCTCAGCACGCCATTCACGCACTCCACCTCCTCCTTTGAGGCAAGCGCCCTTGAGAGCAGGCGCTTGAATGCCAGTTGCATCTTATTGGGTTTTTTAATCACCGTAAGCAGTGTGGTGAGCAGTGCGAACGTGTCAATAAGCTTCTTCTTTTCCTGTACTTTTGCCGGCTCATAGGTGGTGAGCGGTATCTGCGAGAGCTGGTAGAGTGCGATTGCCACAGCATGGGAGAGATTGATTGCAGGCGTTTCCTGATTGGTCTCTATTGTCATTAAAAGGTCACATCTAGCAGCCTCTTCGCGCTTAAGGCCAATGCTCTCCCGTCCGAAGGCAATGGCAACCGAGCGCTTTGCAGGCAGTTTGAATTTCCTCAAGGGGATTGGGTCGTTCAAATCTTTCCTGAAGCGGTAGATTGCGCTGGTGGTGCCGATAACATAGTCAAATTTCTCCTTTTCAAGGGCAGAATCAAATGTTTTGAAAATTTTTGCATTGCCCAGAATGGTCTTGCCTGCCTTGGCAAACATACGGGCGACCCTGCCGAGCTTGCATTTTGGGTTGACAATAATGAGGTTCTGAAACCCGAAATTTGCCATAGCACGACAGGCTGAGCCGACATTGAGGTCGAATTCTGGCTCGATGAGAATAACAGACACTGCAGCGGCTTTAACGTGGTGCATGCCATTCATTCCCCAAGCACTTTCTTCTGCCCCTTAACCCAGACTTTGTTAGGGGTTTTTTTAAGCCATTCCACATATTGCCGCACGAATTCCAGCCGCTGTTTCCTGTTTTGCCTGACTTCTTTTGCCAGTTCCTTAAGGTCTATTTTTGGGAGATGAACCATATTTACCACTCACCATTTCAGCTTGCCAAGTTTATGCGTTACGCCCAAATCCTCTGCGAAATCCTTGACTGTCTGTTTATCAAGATTATCCTTAAATAAGTCCCATAGATGGACGGCATCCTCAATATCCTTGTCAGTTCCCAAATACAGCTTGAATGCAATCTGAAGCTCAAGTTTTGATGTGTAGAGGTAATGCTCGCCAATTATTACTTTTATCCGGTTGTCAAGAGAGTATTCGCTAAGCCTTGTTTTCGGATATTTAACCTCGAAATTCGGGATAAACCTGTCATGGAGGGCGAATCTTATTGCCAATCCATATTCCAAAAAGTCTTCTTTTGCCTGCTTTGCGCTATATGCATTTATGCACCGAAAATCCTCATTTTTCGCGGCTTCCCAAAAACCAGAGAATTTCTGCGCGGATAGTTGCTCAATGAACAAGTCCACATCTTCAGTATCCCTGCTTCTTCCAAACAAAATCGGCACATAGCCGGAGATAATCACATATCTTATACCGAGGCGCTCTAAAATTGAGGTGAATTTCAGCACGAATTTGTCAAGGTTCGTGAGCGGCTTGTTGAAGACAATATTTTTGCCTTTGAATGAGAATTCCATATAGAGGAGTTTAGCTTTGAAGGAATAAAAAGATAACTAAGGGTTCAACTCAATTCTGGATGGTTTGCCTGTGCTCCTTGCGATGTCATCATATAACTGAAAGACATAGCGCTGACCTGAGCCTGCCTGTTCAATGCCAATGAATCCAATTCCATAAGGAGAGCCATGAACCGTCTCTGCTGCAATCATTGCAACAACTGGCCTCCCATCAATAGTTTCAACCGTTCTAAGCCCTGTTTCGTAGTGTATATGCTCACCTATCGTATGCTCATGCAACCATAAAGAGGCAGGCCACCTAAACTCGTTTACTGGCCTCCCAAAAGCACCAGGCTTGAGCCCTGCTTCGACAAACCTGAAAGCGGCTTCTTTTGCTTCTGCCGATACAAGCTGCCGGTTCCTAACGCCGATAGTGCGCCCAAGCACCTGCCAACTTTCCTGGGAATACTGCTTCAAGTTGTAGCGAGGGACTGTTGGCACTTTGGGTGCCGCATCGTGAACCACAGATCCTACCGATGCCATAAAACCACCAACCAATCGAAAGATAAAAAGGTTATATTAACAAGTCTATAAAAATATTTGCCAACACGCGTTTGGATTTACCGTTCAAATTTTTTCAGTATTTCTTCATGCTCAGGCTTGCTTGCGCCTTTCCTGAGCACGCACATCTTGTCAAGGTCGATTACTGTCGAGGGAGCTGCATATTTGCACGCACCGCCATCCACACACAAATCAACCTTCTGCATGATGCCCATGTTCACTTCCTTGAAATTCACTGCAGGAAGCTGGCCGCTCAGGTTGGCGCTGGTGGTGATGAAATAGGCGCCCAATTCGGAAACAACCTCTGTGAACCTGCCCTCAGGGATGCGGAATGCAATTGTATCCTTTTGAAATGGAATGATTTTCCGTGCTTTCGCTACGAAAGTATATGGGCCTGGAAGAAGTCTTGAAACTATCTCCTTTGCCCGCTCATCCAATATTACCAGCGAATCAATGGCATCAAGGCTTGGGCAACTCACAGAGCATTGCTTGGAATAATTGCGACCCTTTACCTCATAAACTTTTTTCACGGCCTCATTGTCCAGGGCATTGCAGCCTATGCCATAGATAGTGTCGGCAGGATAAACGATGGTGCCATGCGCATCGGTAATTTTGCCGAGCTGGATGCTGGTGAGATTTTCAAGCTTGATGATTTTCATTGAAACACCAATCCTAGAATTAAAGTAAAGTAAACCCAAGCGAATAGCTATTCTTTTTTTGGGATCTCTTCTTGTTGACTTGTTTCAATCGGTATTCGCGCGTTACTATTTTGTGACATGAGCCGCAAAGAGCTCGCCCATTTTCAGTGATAGTTCACCCTCTTGCCGCCCAAGGTTTCTTATGGTCATATTCGATTTCACGAGGGTCTAACTTTTTGTGGCATAGCCCACACTTACTGTTTTGTTGGTAAAGAAGTTGCTTTTTTTGAGTAGCTGAGAATATTCGCCTGGTGTCACGTTCTTGCTCTTTTTTCTGGAACCCGCGTTTACCACCATTTCCTCCAGGGTCAAACATTTCCATATCCACACCCCCAGATGTCATTTCGGTGCTCGTAAATTAAAGCCGTGAACTACCACCCGCTAAAGCAGGTGGCGTCTTCTTTCAACGACGTTGCCACTGCAACATCTCCGGAAGCGTTACTTCCCGTCGTCCCGACGGTAGCTCTTGTGAGTATCAGATTTTCCGAAGAGCCTCTCTCGCTGATGCGGGAGACCCTGCACAATGTGCAGGGTATGAAGGCTCATTCGGAAAATTATCGTGAAGTTGGCGCTTGGCATTCATCCCCGCCCGAAGGG
>MNVF01000038.1 GCA_001871535.1 Candidatus Micrarchaeota archaeon CG1_02_49_24 | reverse complement strand
GCGCCAACTTCACGAGAATTCAAGGACAACAGTCCTTGAGATTTTCGCTATCAAGCGAAAACTGGATTTCCGAATGAGCCTTCATACCCTGCACATTGTGCAGGGTCTCTCGCATCAGCGAGAGAGGCTCTTCGGAAAATCTGATAAGTCTGCTTTTCGGTTGTTGCCGCTCAATTATCTGAGTGATATCAAATAAGCAATCTTTTTAATTTCCCTGTCAAAATCAATCCATGCATATAGCTAGATATTTGCCAATGTTAGTGTTTGCAATTGCATTCATGCTTCTCCTAGTGCCAGCAGCTTTCTCCACCTTCAATGACTATGTATCCGTGCAGGTGGTGGACATGCTTGGCAGGCCTGTGCAGAATGCCACAGTCTTCGTGACCTATCAGCGCGATTCGCTCAGGGGGCTCCAGACTATTTCCCAGCTATCTGACGCCCTTGGCATGGCAAGTTTCACCATTGAGAATGTGGAGATTGTGGAGGGCGAAGTTGACAAAACAGTGACCATCCGGGTTCTCTATGGCTACAAGGGTGCAAGGAGAGAGATTGAAGTTTACCAACACCCATCCTCCATAATAATTCAGACAGAGCTCTACCTCCTCAAGGTAAAGGTTACCGACCAGCGCAGGGCGCCGCTTTTGAGCAGGGTCTCTGCGGGCAATTTCACTGGCTATGCCAACGCCAACGGAGATGTGGCATTCCTTGTGCCCCCTGGCGATACGACGATCATAGCTGATTTTTCAAACGGCCAGCAGGTCAAGTCCATCACCGTCAGGGGCGATACCTCTGAAGATATTATTTTCCCTGTTTATAACCCGATTGTCAAGCTCATGGATGACACCGGAGAGCCCGTCAAGGGCTATGTCACCCTCCTCGACCGCATCGATGAGGCGGACGAGCTGGGTATGGCGAAATTCAAGGATTATGTAGGGCCAACAGCAGTGTTTACTGCCCAGTCCAAGGGGTTCAAACAGACTGCCAGGGCTGACCTCAGCGAAGGCACAAACATTATCATTTTTTTTGATATGCACCCACCTGAGATTAGCAACATAATCGTGGAGCGCCTGGGCGATAGATATGCCCGGGTGCGCGCCATGGTGGCAGAGTCTGGTATCTACGGAAGTGGCATGGGCGAGCTCAGCGATGTTTATGTAGACTACGTGTCAGGCTCCAGGCACGGCAGGGAAACGATGTACATGGATTCGAATTCTATCTATGAGGCAGAGCTGGATGTCGGGCTGGCAGATTCACTGAGCTACATCGTCTATGCGATAGACAATGCCGGGAACAGGAATTCGGTGGCTGGCAGTGCCGTGCTGGTAATTCTTGATACGAATTCGACCAGCCCAGGGATTATAGGGGGCAATTTAGGAAGCGTGGGCATGCCCCTGCCTATTGTCCTGGGCGGTGTGGTGGTGCTGGCAGCTGTGGCAATTGGAGCCTATCTTTATCTGACAAGGGAGAAAGCGCAGCTGTAAGTCTTCAGGTCTTAATAAGTCCTAAGGTCTAAATGTCTAGGGTTCAAAGTCCAAAACCGTCCTTAGACCTTAAACTTTAAACCTTGGACTAAGGTCTTACTGGTCATATACTGGTCTTGCACCTATAGCTCTCAGCGCTTTTTTTATTTGGGAAGACTTTGCCGTTTTTTGTCTTGAATGGCAGACCGGTTTCGTTTGCTGCCTCAATGAGCTCCGGAATTTCAAAAAACTTGCCTGAGAAAAGGTATTTTATCCCATCTTCCTCAATGATTCTGAAGGTTATCTTTTGGAGCATGCCTGCCCGCTTTACCCGCCTAGTATAGGCGCCGCTTTTCAGAATATCATCCAGGATTGTCATTGCAGCAAATTTGTGCGGCAATGGATTTAAGCATTGGGGAGTGTCACGAATGCAAACACAATTGCAGCTGCAAGCAGCAGCGAAACAATTCCTTCTCCCAATTGCAATTCAAGCGGATGCATCTCACTGCCGGCAAGCGTTCCGCGCACCGTATCATTTCCTGCACTTGCCCGGGCTCCTCCCGCCAGGCGATTTCTCACAGCCACATGGTGCCCGAATGCATTCCCAAACCTGTCGGATATAATCACTGCCATCATATTTTCCCCCAATGATTCATTCTCTTTCATGGTTGCATTCACAAACAATTGCCGTGCATATGTGATATTGGCGATGGTTGGCTGATGCGTATAATGTTCATAGGCTGCGGCTGTGACATTTTTCCGGGCTGCCTCATCAGTTGCCCTGGCGTGCAAATAACCGAATTCATCTGAATAATCTGAAAAAGAAAGGAATTGTGCTTCTCCGATGGTTTTGTTGTTTTGCCAGATGGTGAGGTTTGCAATTTTCCTATTCCCGAGCAGCAGGAATTCAAAGGCCGGCTTGTAGTTCAGCTGTTCGTAAAGCACAGGGCGGATGAGGAAAAAAGTGAAGTTTTTCGTTTCAATGCTGTAGGTTTTGCTGTCAGAGACAACTGATGCGAATGTTTTTTCCGAAGTTGTGGTTTGCTGTTTGCAGGTGCATCTGGTTTTATCACAGGAAAGGCGGTAGGCTGTTTTTGTGATTCTATACGGGAACACTATGGCTGCATCAATATTTATTGTGAGCCCCGGGTAGTCCGGCACAGTCTTGTTTGCTGCGTTTTGGGTGACCTCAGGATAAATCTCTCCTGCGCGATAGAGTGTCAGATAATTCCCGCCCAATGCAATTGTCCTGGGAGCTGTTCCAGCAGTTGCCCTTGCATTTCCAACAGCATATGGCTGTGATGTTTTTGCAAAAGCATATTTGGTCCCACTGCAGGCCTCTGGATTGTGTTCATCAATAATCCCTTCAAAAGAGCCTGCGCCCCAGGCCCACACGAGCGCTGCACCCAAGTCTGTGCTTATCCATTCTCCGTCTGCATCACCCACGCTTGGGAAAGCATCCACCACCTTCACGAATGAAAATATTACCGGGTTGCCCGCATCAGGCGCACGCTCAGGCGCAGCCACAAGGTTCTGGTCCAGGCCGAGCAGCGTGAGCCCTGAGTTTGAAAGATTCATATCAAGGAACATCTGGCTTAATGCGAATGGCGTTGAGAGCAAAAGGAAAACGAAAGTTGCAAGCGCAAGCAGCGCAGGCAACGCTAACCTTCCAGCCATTTTCCCACTTCCTCTACGCCCATCAGCAGAAGCGCGCCATTTGCCAGGGCCAGCCGCAATCTCGGGTCAGGCCCGTTTGCAATCTTTCCCCTGAATGCATCCGCGTCTGCCTTGTTTTTGAAAACAGCAATCTTTAGCCGCGCGTGCTGCGCGTTTTCTGCGAGCCCGATTTTGCCTGGAAGCTTTGGGTAGGGAAATAGCTCATATATGTTTCCGTTCTTCTCATAGCTCCCAAGGGTTTTCCTTCCGTTCACTATGGCGAGGTCGCGCAGCCGCCGTTCAATATATTCAGTTTCGAACGCCTCTTCTGTGCTCGCCCCGGGTTCCCCAACCACGGTTTCCGAATAGAAATAATAATCGTCATAGGATTTCATGAATTCCATGGCGCCCATTATCCTTAGCACAGAGCTCTCGTCCACGGTAATCATCCGTTCCCTGCTCAGGTGCTCATTCAGTTTGTATATCACTTCTGTGAGGTGGGCCGGTCTGCTGCAAAATTCTTTCATAAGCACCATGAATCCTTCAAGGGTAATCGTCACCTTCTTTTTGGGCCTGGCAAGCGCCGGCATCAGGAGTTTATAGGTTTTCCCGGCTCCTGGATTGGCGAACAGGTAGCTTGCCACAACAATCGCCAGGGCAATCGGCCAGTATGTATAATAGAATGCAAGCGTGGAGTTCTCCCTGGCATTTCCGGGTTGAAATTCTGTGCCGTGCACGCGCACAGCCACACCCTCCCCTGTCATTAGCGCACCATCTACCTGCACTGATACGATTCCATTGCCCGTTGCTATCTCAGCCACGCCCCGGTAGGGCATGCCGTCCTCATAGATGTGCAGCATGCCTGCGTTGTCTGGTGCGAACGTAATCATTTTTACATGAAGGAGCGAGGCAGCATGGGCGGTGCCATACTGGTCAAAGACCTTGAGCAGGTAGTCGCCTGGAGCCAGCTCAATTGCCGCAGATGAAAAATAGGCATGTTTCACCAGTGATTTGCCGAGATTGGCTGTGGCAACGGTTTTTTCGGCATCCCTCACCTTCAGGGTAAACTCAAGCACCAGCGATTCATTGTAAGAATTGGCAGTTGTAAATTCCACAGGTGTTTTTCCCTGATAGGCCAAGTTGGGGTTTTTCAGTTTCCCGGAATAGGCCTGCGGCTCAAAGTAATATGTTCCAAGGGTATTTTTGTTTATGATTTTTCCGGCACCTGTTGTGCCTGGCTGTGGCTCCGCACCTGCTTGCGCATATATTATTTTCGTGCCATTCACCAATGCGAAATCCGCCGCTGCGTAAACAGTGCCGAACCGCCCATAGGCAATATCTTCGGCAATCTTATTTGCGGTCTTGAAGTTCGGAAGGTTTTGGTTTTCATCGTCTGCAATGGTGGCGTTGATTTGCAGGATTTGCAAGGCGCTTTTGGGCGCGGTGCCAGTTGGGTTTAGCACAAGGCTGCCCTCCCCATCAATCAGGTAATCAAATTGTTTTCCCAGGAATACCATGGTATTGTTTCCTGCCGCCATCCCATCCAGCAATGCCCCGTCATTCAATTCAGCCGGGAAAAAGGTCGTGGGTATTATCACAATGCTTCCGGAAAGGCTGGTTAGGTTTCCGAGGGTTGTTTTTCCCAGTGCAATGCCCTGCCGTTTCAGCCTCATTGACAGAAAGTCGCGGAATTTATCCAGGGTTGAATTCGGATAGGGGGTTGCATGCTCAAGAAGATAGGTTTGCTGTTTGCTTCCCCCAACCCAGAGCAGCGTGAGGTTTGTTCCTTCTTCGGATTTAACCAGTGCGTAAAGAGAGTGCCCACCACCGGAATCTGCAATGCCTGATTCAATGATTGAAAAAGTTCCGAAAACAGTTCCAATGCCTATGAGGTTTGCTAGAAGAAGCACAAGAAATGCGGCCAGCGCTGGCGCTATGTTTTCCATAAACCCACCGGATTCCGTAGCGAATAACAAAACGTTACTGTTCACGTAAAAGTGTCATATTGTTTTCGTAGAGAATCCTTATATCGCTTATGCCCAGCTTGAGCATAAGCGGCCTCTCCATGCTAAGCCCGAACGCCAGCACAGGATACCTGCCACAAAGGGGTTTGCTCACCTCTGGCCTGAATATGCCCGCGCCGCCGAGCTCCAGCCACTCTTTCCTATCCTCAAAATAGACCTCAATCTCAAGCGAAGGCTCGGTGTATGGGAAATAGCTGGGCATGAACCTTATCTTCTCAAAGCCGAGCCTGGAGTAGAACTGCTTCAGGGTGCCCAGCAGGTCAGCGAACGTGGCATTCTCATCCACAATAATGCCTTCTATCTGGTGGAACTCTGCCAGGTGCTTGAAATCAATCGATTCATTGCGGTAGACCTTGCCTACTGAGAAATATTTTTTCTTAATCTTGCTTCCAGCCAGCTTTGCCAGATAGCGTGCGCTCACGGCCGTGGTATGGGTCCTCAGCACGCACTTTGAGGCCTCTGCCTCCAGCCAGGGCGTGCCCCAGGCGTTCTCATGCACTTCCTTCACGCGCTTGATGAGTGCCCGCTCCCCGCCACTGCCAAGCTTCACTGCCTTGTCCAGGTAGAATGTGTCTGCCAACTCCCTTGCCGGGTGGTCCTGGGGCTGGAACAGCACGTCAAAATTCCAAAAGCCCGCCTCTATGAGCGAGCCACCCATCTCCTCAAACCCAAGGGAGAGGAAGATATCCTTTATCCTGCGGATGGCGCGGCCAACTATGTGCCTCTTTGCCGCAAATGGCACTTCAACCGGGGCGAGCACGTTATACCCTCTAATCTCAACTCCCGTATCCTTCCAGGCTTTCGCCCTTATGAAGTCTGAAGTTATGGTGTTTATTGGTGCTGCAATATCTGCATTCGATGGAATTGTTGAGCTTCTGGCAGTTGGCATTGATGCATCTTTCCTGAGTGCTGCACCGCTTTCAGTAAGCTTCACGCTGACAGATTTTTTCTCAATTGTTTCGCAGAGCTTTCGCTCCATGAACTCCACTAGATACTGTGTGTGGGGCCCCAATTTTATTGCCTTCAATTCCTTTGCCTTGTCAACAGCAGGCGCGGTTCCTTTTCTGAAGGTGAATCCATTTGGTGATTGTTGCGGTGCAATCCATCCTGATTTTCTTGCCAATCCTAGTCCTATGCGCGTTTCTTCGGCATCGAATGCGGACATCGGCGCTCCATTTTCCCCTGCGGCAACAACCTTGTCGTAAACCCTGTTTTCCGGGAATTTATTATCTATGTAGTGTTTGCCTTCATCTGTGATTTCGGTTTTTTTGCTGATGCTCACTGATTTCGCAAGCGCCCCCTTTTCCTCCAGCCAGGCAATGCCCTTCATTACTGCCCCCGGGTCAAGGCCTGTTGCCACTGCGAGAGAGGGCACATCATAATCCCTTCCCTGCTCCATGGCAGCCAAAAGAAGTTTTTCAATCTGATGAAGCATCACAAACCCACCGTATATTCTACTTTTTAACTTTGAGGATTGCATAGGTCGAAACCAGGATGGCTGCAACTAGCACGATTGCTGAGAGGCTGTCCCGGCCTGTGAAAATCAGCACCACCCTGTTGGCAATGCTGTCCACAGCCTGCCTAATCTCCTCTTGCAAGGGCAGTTCTATGTAGTATTTGACCGTGAACGAGGGCAGCCGCGTATGCATCCAATAGAAGGTGCGCTCATCGCCAATGTATTGTTTCTTTCCATCGCTGCCGAGCGTGAAGTCACTTGGCTCCGCTTCGCTTGGGTCGATGGAGAAATAAATCCCCCGGGCTTCCTTGGGCAGCTGCAATGTCAGCCTGACATTTTCCCCAAGGACCGCGTCCCCTCCGAACCCGCTGCCGAAATTGAGCGCCTCTTCATTGAGCACATACTCCTTTATCCTGGGCTTTGACTGCGCGACCGTGAATATGCCAGTATCGGGCAGCGCCACAGTGCCGTTGTAATACCTGTGGGCAATGTACTGTATCCTGACGCTTGAATAGTATGAACCCTCTGCTGCGGAATATTTGGTTTCCTGGGGCAGGATGATGAATTCACTGATGTTCGCCACTTCGGGGTCGAAGTGCTGGCGTATATCGTTCAGGCTGGTGCGCTTGACCCATGCCTCCAGGTCGTTCCTTGCGATGGGCGCGGTTTTGTGTTCGTTGAGCGATTCATTGGTGGTTATGTAGAATGAGATGGTTTCCTCCACCAGAGGCTCATCCCTGGCAAATACCACCACGTCAATATCTTTCAGCTTGAAATCTGCGACTAGCGTGCCTGCAAATAAAACCAGCAAAAATATCGTCAATAATCTGTTATTCATGCAATAGATTATGCCCTGGGTTATTTATAAATTGTTAATCACTGCTGTCTCCCCTGGCTTCAACCTAACCAAGCCGGATTTCTTCCCCACTCCTTGCTGATAACATAATCGCATGGCCGACCCATTCATTTCTCATAACTTTATAAAAGCTTGCAGCTGGGTGGTATTCTCCAAATTGGGTTATCGCAGTCCCCCAGTCTAATAGCTCTCTTGTGGCTGCATGCCCATGGGTTTTGCAGTAATCCGGGGCGTGTTTAGCTATCTCCTCCTCAGTCAGCTCATGTTCTCCTGCCCTGCCAGTGAATTGGATTGATTTTCCATCCCTATTTTGATTCATTTTCAGGCTTCCCCTGTTCCCTATTATCTCCCAGTTTAAAGAGAATTCTGGCGCGTCCACATCAACGTGGAGTTCTCCCGCAGGAGTGGTCTTATTTGTATAGTCATAATACTGTATTCTTGCATCTACACCTGTGTCTAATGTAAACCTGCTGTTATTATGTCTCCAAGTTTTTCCTATCACAATCCCTCCCGGGGATATGGTAAGTGTATTCCCAAGTTGTGCCATCAATTCAATCTGCATATCCACTAAGTGTATGCCAAACATTGAAATAGGGTCGCCCATGCCGTATCCACATTTCCAATTCCCCGCTTCCTCCCCTTCCTTGACAAGGTTCAATGTGCCTCTATGTGAAATTGACACAACATCCCCGATATCAAGAACTTCATCAACCAGCATTTCTCCCAATCCCTGAATAGTAGGATCTAACCTAAAAGGAAGCCCGACTACTATCACTCCGGAAAAACGGGTTTCCCTAATTGCTTCGCTTACTCCTTGAACACCGGTATCTAGTAATGCAATAGGCTTATCCACGTAAATTCCACTGACCCCATCAATACCCCCCTTCATCGCAGTTTTAGTTTGCTCTTCATGGCATTGATTGGGGGATGCAATAATCACAGCAGCAATCTCGTTTTCTCTCCTTAAACTGGTTTTCATCATCTGTTCATATCCCCTAGGTCCTTCAAACACAGTTGCCTGAGGAAAAAATCGTGTTTTTAATGTGCGTGCCCCGTTTCCGCTTGGAGTGTAAACACCAACTGGGTCAAAAAAGAAAGGTAGTTCAGGGTCAGATGCAATATTGTTAATGGCAGTGGCAAGGTTTCCCTGCCCTCTCGTTCCTGCCCCTGAAATCCCTAATATTATCCCTCTCCTATTAGATGAATTAGCAACCTGAAATGCACTCATAATCCCATCACACAATAAATCAAACAGCAATATTTAATTTACAAGTATTTAAATATCATCTCCTCACTAATAATAACATATCTGCAATAAAAGATGTGTTGTGGGAGCATGGCAGTTGTTGAAAGTGCATTGAAAACCGGGCCATTGAGGAAATTAGCAGTCAGTGCTGCCATCCCGTTGGTTTCATTTGCCTTCAGAATGACTTTCAGAAGGCTGCCTCTTGTTGAACTGAATTTGGGCGGGCTGCTTGCAGAAAAGGCGGCAGCCTTATACGAGAAAGATAAGGAAAAAATGCAGAAGACTTTTCAAAAAGCGGCGGTGACCGGTGGCAAGACCTATGATGTGGACAAATATCCGATAGCAGTATCTCCGAAAATCAGGAAATTGGCAGCCGCCGCAGCCGCGGTGCTGTTAAGGATAGCCGCGCGGAAATTGTCAGGCAAACAAGGTGATGAGCGAAAGGCGGCATTGGCTGAACTTGTTGAGCAGGGCAATGAAATTTACAGGGGGATAAATCAGGAAGAGTTCGCAGCCCATGCTTACGGGAGGCTGGCAGAGGAGCTGGAACGGGAAAGGAAATTTGTGGATGCCGGGGATATGTATCTGCTTGCAGCGCAGGAGTATGAGGACGGCAAACTATTTGCCGGTAATGCTGTGGCGATGAGGAAAAAGTTCGCTGCCATGATGATATCTGCTATTGGCGATAACCTTGTAGGTGATTGATATGTGTCAGGCACAAAATCAAAATCCAAGAAGGAATGCAGGAAGAGCTACAACTCTCCATGGTTCTGGATTATACCCTTATGTCAGGGATGCAATGGCAGCGTTAGGCAGGTCACCTCCATGGGTAGCCGGCCACTGGCGCGTGGATGTGTTTGGCTGCGTTGTAACGACAATGACAAGACCGAAAACTGAACCAAAACGAGATTAAATTTTCAGGCTTTCGGCTTGATTTTCGCTTCCAATAATCTCACTCACGGCTTGGCGGGTTAAACAAGCGCGCATCCATTTATATACTTTACCTGACATATGTATATCAATACATAAAACGACAAGGGTGAGATAATGGCTTTTACAAAGGAGCAATTTAAGGATGCATTGAACGAATTAACAGAAAACGTAGACTTATCTGCTTTACGTGATTTTTATCATTTGGCTACAACTACCATCGATGTGCCTGATGAAGTGGTTGGCAAGATAGGGACTTTACCGGGCTCGTGCACACCCTGTATTCCGAGGAAATAGAGATGAAGTGGTTGGCAAGATAGGGACTTTACTAAAAAGTGCGCTTGACGCTGCGGCAGGAAGAGGCTGGACAGATTTGTTAAGGGAAGCCATCCATGATGATGGATTACCAGAGGGCATAAGAAACCATGCGCAAACGCAAATGCATACGGCGCTTGACGCTGCGGCAGGAATCGGCCGGACAGATTTGTTAAGGGAAGCCATCCATGATGATGGATCACCAGAGGGCATAAGAACATATGCGCTTGACGCTGCGGCAGGAATCGGCCGGACAGATTTGTTACGTGAAGCCATCCATGATGATGGATTACCAGAGGGCATAAGAAATCATGCTAAAGTTGCACTACAGGAAGTTACTACACGCCCTGATCCTAAAGAAGTTGTGGGAACATATCTTGCCCAATTTGTTTCTAATGTCGCAGGCGGCTGGGATAACCGCACTAGAGAAAGAGTGGCGTGTGCCTTCCCAGAACATTATGGACCAAGAGTAGAACATTATCGTCAGCCTGGAAGAGCAGGTCCTTTTCAAGCCGTCTTCCCTTCCAGGCTCTCAAGGTAAATATCCACAATGTTGAACGCGCCCTTTTTCATTTTATCTTTTGCCAGGTTCAGCTCAAGGTTCAAATCAAATACATCATTCCCATCTTCCTTCATTTTCTCAATTCTCTGCTCCAACGCCACAATCCTGTCATTATACCTTTTATAAGTGTCAAGCTCCTTGTCGCTCAATCGCACCACATTGTGCAAGAGCGGCCGGAATTCCACGAAATAGGGATTGCCGTTGTTGTATTCCGAATTGTGCATCAGCCCGGTGCCGACATTTGCCTTCACCACTCCCAGCAATGATTCCGGGCCGAATTTGTAGCGTATGCGCTCCAAATCCTGCTCGTATTTCGTCCGGAACTGCATCTCAGTGCCAATGTTCGCCTTGATTTCACCAACAAAATCGCTCAGCACCTGGGAGACAAGCACCATCCCAACGCCCCATTTCCTGAACTCGCGGACCGCGCGTTCTATCTGCTTAAACCCTTCACCAGTCCCCCCGAACTTCGGAAGCAGCCTGTGCACCTCGTCAAACACAATGAGCAGCCGCAGCCCCCTGTATTCCTCCAGGTTCGCCTCGAATACCGCCTTAATCACGCGGGTAACAATGATTTCCATCTCCTGGGGCTTCAGCCTGTTCAGCACGAATACGTTTATCTCTCCGGGCATCATGTATTTTTTCACGTTTATCTGGAACGTTTCGGAATTTTCCACTAGGTAGATGTTGCCGTCGAATGCACGCGCATCGCTCTTTTGCAGGCCAAACCGCGCATACCGTTTCAGCATATCGCTTATAGCCTGCTTCCTGAGGAAGCCTGTCCATTGCGCCGTTGGGTCAAACACGAGTATGCTCACCTTGTTCAGGAGCGCCTCCTCGGCAACTACCTGGGCAGCAACGGTCTTGCCTGAACCAGTGGCGCCTGCCACCAGGGAATGCATGGTGAGCTTGTCAAAGGGCAGGTAGGCACTCAAGCTCTGCTCTGCGATTCGGCCCACATGGGCGCCTTCGCCCGGCAGCCTCTGGGTGTCTACGCTGGTGAGATATTTCGTCTTTTTCGCGCTGGTTTTTTTCATGAGGTAGAGGAGGGCTATGAATCCGGCTGAGAAAACTATGATAAGGATTGCCATCTTGGTGGCGTCATCCAGGTAGAAGCTTGTGGTGGCGCTGCTGCGCGATGATTGCTGGAGGGGATAAAGAAAGGGAAGGCTGCTGAGTGAATATGCAAGGAACTGCATGGTTGTACAACTGGGGTGCAAAATTTAAATTGGATGTGCAAATAGTTACGTGGGGTTATGTTATCTATATTATCAGATTTTCCGAATGAGCCTTCATACCCTGCACATTGTGCAGGGTCTCTCGCATCAGCGAGAGAGGCTCTTCGGAAAATCTGATCAACCAACAGGTCGATTCAAACAGGCTCAATCTGTGTACTGTCAGCCTTGCTGACAGTTGAATGCACCAGATGGTGCATAGCTCGGCGACTGCTGCCGCCGATTGCCTGCTGGCTTTTCACCTGCGGGTGAAAATCTCGCCGACTGCTGCCGCCGATTGAATCGTGCTGTTGCGCGATAGCTCAAACAGACAAAGTCTGCTCGATGGGCTCTTCGTAAAATCTGATACCTGTGAATCTAGTCCGTGTCAGTTAACACAAATTTTTAATATTTAGCGTTGCAGTTAAGTCTGTGAGCGCTTCAACACAACAACTGAAATCCGCAACCATGTCCGAGCAGAAGGTCAGGGCAACGCTACAATCCCTTCAGGAGAACAAGGAGCTCGGCAATGCTGTGCTGATTTTCCTGGGCGCGCTCTATCTTCTCGTGCTTTTCCAGTTCTATCCTATTTACATCTCATTTTTGCTTGCGCTCGCCTGCGGCCTGGCTGCCTACAGGTTTCCCCAGGTTGGCATAATCATGGGCATAATATTCGCAATTCCTGCCCTCTCCTATCAGGCGCCGCTATTCGTATGGCCGTTTATGCTAATTATCTCCCTTGTCCTATTCCAGATGCATGAAGACTGGGATGTCATTGCATTCCTTGAAATAATCGTGTGCGCGCCGTTTGCGCCATTGCCATTTTCGCTGCTTTCCGGGTTTGTGCCGTTGCTCATGGTGCTCGGGGCTTTCCGCACCGGCTCCCAGCGGAGTATTGTGATTTCCATCCCGGCTGTCTGTTTAATCCTTCTCCTGTCCTCGCTCTGGATAGTGCAGAACAGCGCCTTCATGCCTATCACAAACCTGGGCCAGTTCACCCCGAAGATTGATGCGCTCCAGCATGACATCAGGGAAGAGGTGGGCCTGCTGGAACTCCCATCCAAGGCAGCCGCATCTGTGGTTTCAATTTTCTCCTATGACATAATATTGAAGCAGATTACCCCATCGCTGGGGAAAATTGCTGACAATATGCTTAAGCTGTTCATTGCCGACTCAGGCCTTCTCCACATTTTTCTTTGGGGGGCAATCCTGTTCCTTGCAGGCTGGCTGCCTGGCAATATAAAGAGCAATTGGAAGCAGACCGTGGGTGCGCTCTCCCTCTTAGGAGTGCCTGCGGCCAATCTTTTGCTGAGCGCATTTGGCGTGCCGTTCATGTTCTCTGCGGTTTCTGTTATATATATAGTAATCTCGATTGCCATTGTGGCCCTGCTTGACTTCTGCGGTGTTGACCTTAGCAGGGAGCGCCTGATTGAGCGCAGGCGGAAGACAAAGAAGTTCGGCAAGTTCGGCGTCCAGGACATGGCAGAGTCAACGGCTGAAAAATCCCTTGATGATGTGGGCAACTACAATGACGTGAAGGCAGAGTTGCGCGAGGCAATCATCACACCGCTCCTTCACAAGGAATTGAGCTTCACCTACGGCATAAAGCCGCCCAGCGGCGTGCTTCTTTTCGGCCCGCCCGGAACAGGCAAAACCATGCTGATGCGCGCTCTCTCAAAGGAGATGAGCTATGGCTTCTACAATGTGAAAACTTCAGAGCTTTTATCTCAATGGTACGGCGAAAGCCTGCCATACGATGAGGAAATCATGATAATGGAAAACGGTGCGGTAAAGCTTGCAAAGATTGGAGAAATTGTTGAGCAAAGGAGGGATGCCAAAGTTCTGAGCTTCGACGAAAAAGGGAAAGCCGTGTTTGCCGAAATCGCCGGCCACATAAAACACAAATGCACATCCCCCATTTACGAAGTGCGCACGAGGAGCGGCCGCAGAATTCGCGTTACCGGTTATCATTCCCTATTCACTATAGACGGCAGCTCAGTGAAGAGCATTGAAACCTCAAAACTCAAGGCGGGTTTTTCATACATCGCAATCCCCTCCAGAGTCGAGTTTCCCAGTGCACCTGTTGGGCAGCTTGATTTTCTCGGCAGCCTGAAACATGCGGATTATGGCCTTAGGGTAACTCGAGTCAGAGATTACGTAAAACTTGCTGTTGAAAAAATCGGCGCAAACGAAACACATATCCTTCTCGGCCTAAAAAATACCAAATACTTGAAATACATTCTGTCAAGGGAAAAGGAAATTTCACTGCCGGCCGGCAGGTTCATTGCACTCATGGAGCGCACCGGCATTTCATATGACAGCAGTAAAATCCTGGTCTGCACAGGAAAGGGCGCCTGCAAAGGCCTGCCGGGCATAATCAAGCTTGATGGAGAGCTGGCGCTCTTTCTCGGCCTGTGGGTTGCAGAGGGCAGCTACACTCGGGAAGACACGGTCAGGGTAAGCACCTCTGACTGCCAGCTCGGAAAGATTGCCGAACTATGCGCAAAGCTTTTCGGCAAAATAATCATCTATGAAAAGAAAAGAGCCTCTTCTTTCCCAGAAAGAAGACCCTCGGGAGAAGAAAGGGAAGAGAGTCAAAACTCCCAGACTGGAAACTCCAAAACTGAAAACTTTCGTGGCGTCGGCAGGGGCCGCGACATATATATCCCAGGTAGGGTGCTTTATGTTTTCATGAGGCATTTCCTTGGGCTTGAGCATGGTGCTGAGAGGAAGAAGGCGCCAGTTGCCGTGTTCTCGCTTGACAGGCTGAGGCTTGCCGCCTTTCTCAGGGGCTATTTCTCTGGCGATGGCACGGTTTATGAAAATCAGAAAGGAATTGGCACTGTCGAGGCCTGCACTGCCAGCAAAACCCTTGCCAGCCAGCTTCTATATCTATTATTGTATTTCGGCATCGTTGCCACTGTGCGTGAAAAAATGGAATGGAGCGGCGCCCTTATGTATCGCATTTTCCTGACCGGCGAACCCTTCCGGGGTTTTGGGCAGATAGGATTTCTGGATGATATGCGGAACAAGCGGTATGAATGCGCGCTTGAGGCCGGTTCCTGGCACCGCGATGTGCAGATACCGCTCTCCGGCGAGCTGAAGGAATGGGTCTTCCGGAACCTTAAGAAATATTCTGAGGCAGGCTCGGCAACCATAGGCAGGCAAATTCTTCTGATGAAACATACAAAGCTTGGTGCATCATCCACCAGCCTTGAAAAAGTGGTCAATGGCGACATCTATTGGGACAGGGTTGAGGAAATAAGGCAGGTTGCCGATGAGGAATTCGTTTACGATATCTCAGTTGAGCCCTGCCAGAATTTCGCTGGCGGGTTCGGCGGCATCTTTGCCCACAACAGCGAGAAAAATGTCGCGGAAATTTTCAAGGTCGCCAGGGAAAACGCGCCCTCCATCCTTTTCTTTGACGAGATTGATTCCATTGGGAAAAAGCGCGAGCTTTACAGCGCAGACGACGTGGCGCCCAGGGTAATGTCCGTTTTTCTCACAGAGCTTGACGGCTACAAGGGCGCAACCAAGCCCGTGATGGTCATAGGCACCACCAACGTCCCCAATATGCTTGATGCCGCCCTTCTCAGGCCCGGCAGGTTCGACAAAATCATCTATATGAAGCTGCCTGACCCCGAAGGAAGAAAGGACATTTTCAAGGTGCAGCTGAGCAAGCTTCCAACGGCAAATATCGACCTTGGCCTCCTGGCAAAGAAAACCGACAGGTTCTCGGGCGCTGATATAGCCAATGTGTGCAGGGAAGCCGCGCGGTTTGCAGCCGCCGACGCGTCAAAGCAGAACAAAATCCTGCCCATCACCATGGAGCACCTCCTGCGGGTGCTGGACAACGTCAGGCCCAGCGTCGGCCTGGAGCAGCTCGAGGAATACGAGCAGTTCCGGCTTGATTTCGAAAGGAGAGTCGGCCGCCAGGTGGAAAAGAAAAAAGAGGATGCTGTGAGATGGGCAGACGTGGTCGGCCTGGATGAGGTGAAGACCATTCTCCTGGATGCCATCGAGCTGCCGCTTCTCCACGAGGACTTGATGGAGCAGTACAAGGTCAAGCCCTACAAGGGCATGCTCCTATTCGGACCTCCAGGGTGCGGCAAAACATTCATAGTCAAGGCTGCCGCCAATGAGTTGAAGGCCACCTTCCAGTTTCTCTCAGGTGCCGAGCTGCTCAAAAAGGGCTATGCCAACAGCATCCGGGTGCTGAAAGAAACATTCAACCGCGCCAAGGAGCAGGCGCCTGCCATCATATTCATAGACGAGATTGAGACTGTGGCGCCCTCCCGTGAGCTCTCAGATGGCGGCCTTGTCGGCCAGCTGCTCTCCGAGCTTGACGGGGTCCGGGAGCTCAAGAACGTGCTTCTCATAGGCGCCACCAACAAGCCGGAGATTCTCGACCCTGCGCTCATGAGGCCCGGCAGGTTTGACAAGATAGTGTTCATCCCACCGCCTGACCTGAAAGCACGGGCCAACATCTTCCAGAGAAACCTTGAGGGTGTGGCGGCAGGGGCAGTCATTGATTATGATGAGCTCAGCAGGCTGACTGAGGGCTTCTCGGCGGCAGACATCACCTCAATCTGCCAGGGGGTCAAGCTTGAGATGGTGAAGAAAAAGCTGAGGGGCATTGAACCGCATCTCTCAATGGCAGAGATATTTGCAGTGATAAAGGGCAGGCGGCCATCCATTTCCTTAGAGATGTTGCAGGCTTATTATGCATTCATGAAGACTTACGGGGAGAGGAAGTGAAGGGGCTTGGGGAATCGGTGACAACAGTCGCCGAGCTATGCATCCGCAGGTGCATTCAAACAGAATGAGAGCATGCATGCGTGAGCAGCGAAGCTCTCTTCAGTTTCATCAACATGAAGACTTACGGGGAGAGGAAATAGGTTTAAGGTCTAAAGTTTAAGGTTTAATCGAATTTCTCACTGAGAGCAGCCATCTGGTCTCTCCGACGTAATCTTGTGGAAACTATCGTTTTGTGGGAATATGGCAAATCAGTGTTTTCTAAAAGGTTCTTTGATTTATACGTTGATTGCAGATTATCAATTACACACCCAGCCGTAGGTTAGGGGGATAAAGTATAAACAAAAGTTTAGGTTAAGGAGCAACGTTTATAAGCGTTGTGTTGGATTAACCTCATTGTTAATGCTAAAAGCCTTTACGAGGTGATAGTGTGAAAGGCATAGATATAAGAAAATTAGCCGTGGTTGCGGGTATGGGCCTGTTAGGCATATCTGCAGTTTTCGGCGCAGTAAAATACGAGGATACCACGCTCGTAAATGATAACGGCCAACCGGTGGCGAAGGTCGCTGTCGGAACAAAAGCCGCAATAAGCGATGGTGTCGTTGCCGCCAATATTGCTGCAAGACTTGCCAATGAGGCATACAAAGCAGCAACATTGACCGCTGGAACGAGTGGCGATGCTACTTGTGCAGTGCCAACCGTAACAGCAGGGCAACAGGGTTCATGCGCTGTGCTTGACGAGAGCGTGACTTTGGAAGTTACCATCCCAGGCGTGACAGCAGGCACCTATGACATAGTGACAACAATTCATGACTATGTCGACAAAACTCTGAAGAATAGGCAGCGTGTCAATCCAGAGGACCAATACAACCAAACTACCTCTGACACAAGCTCTGAGATAAACTCTCTTGCACGGGCAATGGACAGTGCTGCAGCAATAGACCTTGGTGTCTTGAAGGTCTCGTCAAGTGAATTCCCAGTGCTCAAGACTGACTCTATCCAGGACACGAAATCCGCTTTGTCGGACAATGTCTATAAGGAAGAGCAGTTCATCTGGGTATCCGGTGAGAACAAATACTCTACATCAAGTAACCGCCTGGAAGGCAAGATGACTAATCTGGCTTACACCATCCGGTTCACCAACGATGACTATGGTATCCCGGTGTGCACGGCAACCAACCCAGCCGACGGTTACTATGGTAACTGCACAACGACAAGCTCTGATGCGACGGCAAACCACCGCATGAGGATTTGGTTCCTCGGTGAGAAGTGGGTGCTGACCGGCATGTCACAGCCAGTAAGCACGACATCCGGCATTGGCAATACCACCACAAACAGTGGCATCAGCCGCGGTGGCTCAATCCGCCTTGCAAAAGAGTCTAGCTACAAGATCATTTCAGTCGGCGAAGTGATTGACGCTGGAGAAATCAAGGTGCGCCTAGCTGATATTTCAGTCGCAGAAGGCGCTGAGAATGCCCACCCGGCCATCGTTGACATATTGGATGCCAACGACAACCTGCTGGACCAGACCAAGATTTCCGTCGGCTCTACCTTCTCATACAAGACGCCGAGCGGAAAGATTGCGAAAATCTACATTTATAAAACAGCAGCCGGTGTTACCCTCGCCGCGAAGTGGGCTGAAATTGCAGTCCTAAGCGAGGAGCTGACGCTCCAGAATGGCCAGGCGGTTGACAATGAAGACAACGTCCGCTACAAGGTCTATCTTGGCTGGAAAAACAGGAACATACAGTCATCCCCAACCAGCTGGGCCAATGCTGACAACGTAGATGCGTTGAGGGAAATCACCATCTACTATGACACGAGAGAATCTGGAATGGTTCCAGGTGATTCGTTCACTCTGTTAAAGCAGCCGGACACGTTCAAGCTCACGTTTGGCGGGTCTGACCTGACTGAGGCAGAGAAGGACGCGCTGCATTTCAGCATTGAGACCGACGCAAGTCTGATGGTCCAGAATATCACGGGCTTGAACAGCTCTACAGCGGTCGCCTGCACCAACAGCAATGATGCAGCTAGCACATTGAGCAATGCTCTTGTGAAGGTTACCACGAGCACCGGTAATTTTGAAGTGGGATTTGATAGTGTAACTACATTCTATGTTGATCCGCGGACCGGCACCATTTATGCAAAGACGTCTCCGTCCTGCACGAACTATGCGGCATATCCGATACGGGAAACAACCACCGGCACAACAGCAACTACCGATGGTACCTACACTAGCGCGAGGAAATACGTGAAATACAGGACAGCAGGCGACCTCATCTCCGGAACTCCGGTAGGCATCACAACCGGTGCCATTGAGTTCAAGTGGGGCAATGCTGCGGGTGCGACTGATACCACATCTATCGGCGCAGGCTTGGGAACAGGCGGCCTTCAGGTGAATATCTATGAGGACGCAGGCAGGATAGGGAGTACAACGATGACCGCCCTGAGCAACATGTCGTTCAACATAACCAGCACGGCGGACTTCAATGCAACGCAGAGAATCCTTCCGACTGGCTCAGCGACCAAGTCAATCCTGTATGGCATCAGCCCGTCCGCAGATGTCCCGACCATCACCTCCAACCCGGATGCGCCTTTCATAACAGTGAGAGGCTCTGAGTTCAGGGACATGACGTCAGACTCTGCAGACTTCAAGATTGCCAAGAGAGTGGCAAACGTGAAGTGGACCCTTAGCACACAGAGCACGGCAGCGATCTCTGGCGACACCTACACGCTCAAGGAAGGGGCAGAACAGACCCTTTCAAACGGCGTGAAAATCAAGGTGAAGAGCATTGACGAGACGCTCGGAGCATGCTCGGCAGGCGGTGCAGGCGCAGCAAGCTGCACAGTTGATTCAACAGCTGTGACAGCAGTGATTCTGCCCGACAATGTGGCGCAGGTCACAACCACTGTGCCATACAAGCTTGCAGACAGCTTGGTAGTGATGGATTCAGCGGCTGACGCGGCTGGCCTGGTCATCTCAGTTGGTGGTCCGGCGGTCAGCACAGTCTCTGCAGACGCACTGGCAGGCAGCTCTGTGGACATTGCAACCCAGGGTGTAGTTGTGAAGAAGATTGGCAACGTAATCGTTGTTGCCGGTCAGACCGCAGCTGACACTCAGACGGCTGGAAACCAATTCCTCAGCGAATTGGTAAGGTCATAGAGTGGCTAAGTAGATAAGGGAGCTAACTACTCCCCTCTTTTTTTATTTTCTTTATTTTTCCTATTGTCAGCCTTTTGTTGTGCAGCTCCTAATTCCCACGTTTTTCCATTTCTTTCATTCCTCTTTATAAATATTTCTCTCAATAAACCACTTATGAACCAATTTGCGTGCACATCAGCGACAATAGTCGCTGAGCTATCGGCGAACCTTGTTCGTCGAGCTATGTCCCAAAGGGACATTCAATCGACCAACAGGTTGATTCAAGAGGCGACCCTCAGGTATCCCAGGTATTTGCCACTATTGTTTGCAGTTTTGCTTCTTTCAGCATCCTTATTTGCATTTGACTATACCAGCTATCTCTACCCTAATGAGAGTGTAGCAGATATCCGCACAGACAGCGTGACCTATAACAACATCGCCTATCAGGTGGTTTCCATCAGGGGCGTGAACACCTTTGTCCTCAGGGGCAATGATAAACTGGACGATACTGCCCTTGTGGGTGCCATCCTGCGCCAGAGCTACCTGTCCGAATATTATCCTTCCCAACTTGAGTTTCAGCAGCTTAGGGATACCGTAGATGCATACAACGACAGCAGGAATTTCAAGACGCCTTATGGCAAATCCGAGGAGGTCTGCAGGACCCAGCTTAAGACAGGCATGAGCCCGGATGGATTCTGCCTTGACCAGACCACATGCCTCGTGGTGGCGCAGATGATATGCAATCGCTATGGTGCAGGCAGTTGCGACCCGTCTGGCTTCGTTGCGCCCTTTATCTCTTATAGCACTAATCTAAAGGGCCTTGATGACAACATCAAGGGCATCTTTTCCGACCTTGATACATTGACACCCAACAATGTCAACAGCCAGCTTACTGATATCCAGGCCAGGCTGGGCAAGGTAAAGCAATATGATGCCGGCGTGCGCCAGACGCCGCTGCGGCTGCCAGCCCTGGGCGAATCCTGTTCTGATTGCATTGGTTTTTGCCCCTCACCCACAAACAATGCGAGCTCTGTGAATGCCGCGCTCAGCCAGGTGCAGTTCCTCATTGACAAAACTGCCAGCCTTGCCGATTTGGATGCCCGGGTAACTGCCTTGCTTGCAGGCAGCGAGGGCAGAATCAAATTCAAGGAGAAGCAGCATTACACCGGCCTCTATGGAAGCCGGGTCTCAGCGCTCGAGGCAAAATACGGCAACCTGACAAGGCTTGCCGCAGATTCCCGGAATGTGGTCAGCGACGAGGCGTTAGCAGGAATTTATGAGAACTACCTGAATATCAAGACCACCATAGATGCAAAAATGAAGAATGGCAAATATTCCCTAATCCCCCAGGACATAGACGAGCTTGAGGACACACTCTATCTCATGAGCGAATCCTATGCGAACCTTACCGTGCCCTACGAAAAAGTTTCCCTGGCTAACAAATCAATTTATGGGAAAGACCTCCGTGCCCAGTGGCAGAGCGTTGGAAATAATTCAGCCCTGCTTTCCGAATATGCGAATCTTTCAAGGAAATATTTCAAGCTATCCTCTGAATTCGCCCCTCCGCTTACCAATGAGGAATATGGCGTGCTGGAGGCGGAATACAAGCAGCTTGCAGCAGGCTATGATGTTTATCTCCAACGCTCTTCAGGAAGCCTGGCTAATGCGCCATCTGCGCTTTCAGAAAAGCTCTCCTACCCGATTCTCGGCGCAGCCTCGATGTTCAACGAGCGCATTAACCTGGGTGACAGGGAAACATCCATCCGCATAGGCTTGCCTGTGCTGGTCGGCGTGTTCGACCTTGCGCTCATATCCGTGGCAGTGCTGATTTTCCTGGGCGGCCTTGTCTATTTCAGGAAGAGGTTCGCCAAAAAGTTCGTCTATGTGGTCTGGGGTCTGCTGTTCGCAGCCGGCATAATCGGGGCCATCGTGCTTTCCGGCGGCATCTACTGGCTGGTGGGCAGCGGTGCTGACAATGGCACATTCTCCTCATTCTATGCGGCCCTGGAGAACAGCAATTCCACCCTCGTGCGGGTGGATACCACTCATCTTTCAGACCCCATGCTTGCCTGTGTCAGCAGCATAAAGGCATCCCTGGTGGCCAGGAACAAGACGGTTTTTCTCGTCTATGACTCAGGCAGCTCCTGCGCAGTAGGCAATGAGACGCTCAATGGCACAAGTTGCATCTTGCAGCTTGCCAATATGCCCATTGTCTCGCTCAAATACTCAACCAGGAATGCTGCCAGCTACAGCAACGTGTATGTCCAGGAGGTCACGCTCCAGGGCGATGACACTTATTTCAGCGCCTGCGAGTTCGCAAAAGTAATCGCAACGTAGGCAAGGTGGTCGACATCTTCTATGTTGCGAGCTTTTCGCTATCAAGCGAAATCCAATTGGCAGCTGATAAGAGTTTCGGGTTTCGGGTTTTTGAATTCGTCTGCTGGCATTTCTCCAGTTGGAGAAATTCTCAACAGCAATAGCTGTTGATCGCCTGCCGGCGAATAGCTCTCCCCTTCGGGTCGATGAGTTCCGAGTTACGTATTCAGTGCCCGAAACTCGCAACCCGGAACCCGCAACTGTTAGAGGGATTTTCATGGATTCAACCATCAAGCTGCTGGTTCTTGCGTTGGGCATTGGGCTTGCTCTTATACTGAGCAATTTCATCCTATTCAGCCCGCAGGAGCAAGAGGTGCCGCTGCAGGAGTTCCTGGGCAACATAATCTCCGCGAAAAGCGTTTCCATAGTTATGGACGTGCGCGGCGCTGTCACCCCTGAGCAGAAAATTGCCATCATGCAGTGCGCCACTGATTTGGTCTCAAGCCAGGTTTTTGTGGGCAAGAAACTGGTCAACTATGCATATGATGAAAGCGGCTGCGTATTCGGCGAGGCAAACCTCAGCAAGCCCATCCCCGTAAGCAAGTGCGATGGGCTGTGGAAGGGCACGCTCTCATTCATCGTGAAGAGCACGCCTGGCACCAGAATCTATTCTGGCAGGATGGAAATTGGAGTTACGAACCAGACTGCCTGCAAATTAGGCGTGGGCACGGCGGGCTATAGCAGCAATGCGAATGGGTGAATTGTCCCAAAATTTACCGTTACCTATATCTCAAAAAGGCCCCAATCCCCTGAAATCCCATGAGGAACTGCTTTCCCTCAGCGCTCTTTCCTGAAACAGGCACGTATTCAATATTTTTCTCAATGGCAAGGTCGAGCATGGCATCTTCCAGGGGCTTCTCCTCCAGCAGGGATATGTTTTCCGACTGGCAGAGCTGGCACCTGTTGTCCGCAGAAAAGGAAATGCTGGTGCACTCGCCGCATTTGTATTGCCTTACCCTAAATCCGCTGTCGTCTGAAACGAGTATCCTGTCCGCCTGATTCTTGTAAATTGCCCTTAGCGTTTTCTCCAATCCATAGGTGGCTAAGCCATTGCCCGAAGCCTCCTTGACGAAGCGCTCTATCAATTCCCGTTCCTTCACAATCTCCTGCTCGGCAAGGAGTTCCTTTGCCTTTTCCACAAGCTCGCGCAGGCCGTATTCATCAGTATAGCCCGTGTCAACCATGCCGATGATTTTGAACTGGTAGTTGAAGGATTTCGCTCTCAGAAAAAAGTCCTTGGTTGGGCCTGGTCCTCCGACAATCACGCCATCAATCCTGCCAAGGAGGTGTTCGTCCATTGCCTCGCCAATGCGCGTGTAATAGAGATCTATGCTTTCCTGGATAAGGCGCTCAAAACGACGTGCAGACTGGCCGCCCTTCCGGATCTTGGCATGGGCCGTCGAGTTCATTTTCTTGACTATGTTGATGTTGGTGCCCTTGAGGATTGCGATGGTTGCCTCCCTTCCGTCCATCACCACCAGGCCGTAGGCATTTTTTATCTCAACCATCCGTTCGAGGGGTTCCATGAAGAATTTTGAATCGCACCTGTAGAGCTGCACCTCGAGCGGCTGGGGCGGCACGATCTTGAACAGTATCACGTCAGTCACGCTGTCGTCCCTTGATATGTTGCCGCAAAAGAGCGCCATGCCGTTCTTGCCAACCTTGTTGAACGGCCTGAGATAATTGAGTATTTTGTCAATGGCGGCCATCACGTTCTTGCGCGTGGCCTTTGACTTGATGTTGGATGCCTGGCTGTATTCGCTCCTGAGCATGTTGCTGATGTTGCCTAGGGGATAGGTTTCCGGGATGTAGAGCGAAATCAGCTCAGTGCCACTGCCCTCGTGCGCCTTCATCCTGCGGAATTCGCGCTCCATTATGTACCTGGTTTTCAGTGTTTCATCCATAACCATAGGTCTTCACGTCTTAACATGTCTTGATATCTTAACTGGTCTTAATATCCTCATGTCTTGCGCACGCATTGCGTGCTGTCTTCAAGTCTTCACTGAACCAAATCGATTATTCTCTCTGCCAGTTCATCTTTCATCCCGGCAAATTTTCCAATTTCCTTTCCGCTTTTGGCAAATATAATTATCTCAGTCTCATCACTGCCAAACCCATGCTTCCCAATATCATTCCAAACAAGAGAATCACAATTTTCCAGCAATCGTTTTATTTTTTCTGCATTAACACTGCTACTAACCTCAGCCTTAAACCCGATTATTTTCGCCGTTCTGTTCGCTTCTCTTGCGATTTTGATTGCCTTCGGCAATGGCGCCAGCTCAATGGGTTGCCTTTTTGTGCTGTCAAATTTGCCGTCCTTTTTTTTCACAATTGAAAAATCATTAAGGGCTGCCGGGAAGAGTATGATGCATTTTCCTTTCGCAAATTCTTCAATCTTTCCAATCAATTCCGTTGTTGTTTCAATCCCCATCGTTTCAACATATTTTGGCGCGGCAACCTCAGTTTTTCCATGCACCAATGTCACATCCGCCCCCTGGTAAAAACATTCTTTCGCAAGCGCAACCGAAAACCTGCCAGAGCTTCCGTTTGAAATGAACCTCACGTCATCAATGTATTCCCTGAAGGCACCTCCCACTATCAAAATCCTCTTTCCTTCCAGGCGCTTTGTCGCAACTGCCCTTATTGCATAATCCGCAATCTCCTCCACATCAGCCAATTTCTCCTTTCCATCGGCTTTCACCGAAGGAATCACCGTGACCTTTTCCAGTTTTTCCAGTTTTTTCAGGTTCTCCTTGATTATGGGGTTCATCAGCAGCCTGTGCATGGCAGGCGCAATTATGGCGGGTGTTTGTGTCAGCGCGCTCTGTGCCACAAGGGTAACCGGCGTGTCGGCGATGCCCAGGGCGATTTTTGAAATTGTATTTGCGCTTGCAGGCGCAATTACAACTGCATCGCACTTTGCCAGCTCAAGGTGCTCGCACTTATAGGTGATTTTGTCAATCACCGGGTTGCCGGTTGCCCATTCAAGGCTCTCCTTTGCCACAAAGCGCAATGCTTCAGATGATGCAACGCAGGTAACTTTGGCGCCAAATTTAATCAACAGCCTTGCCAAGTCGAATGCCCTGACAGAGGCGACGCTGCCTGTGATGCAGATGCAGATATGCTTGCCGTCGAGTCTAGGGTCCAGGGTCTTGGGTCCAGCGGGTCTTGGGTCCAGAGTCCTGAGTCCTGATGGATTCATGTTTAGCCTCAACAACTTTTTGTAATAATTGTTAACAGGTTGAATAATTGTTTTCTTATCGCTATTAGTTGGTTTGCGAATCGGTCATGATTTTCACGGTCAAGTATCTCTATCGCGCTGCAAAGATCCAACCAATATTCAGCTTCATTACATTCTCCAATACAAACAATTACTTTCTGTCGTTGTGCTGGTTTACTTGTAAATGCCGCCATTTCAGCTAGATTGGCGCAAATAGGTGAAACAGACCCAAACAATTATTCCTTCAGCCGTAGGCTTGTTTTTACGTCTTTGAAATAAAGATATACCTCTTTCAAAAGCTGAAACGCTTCTTGATATACCTTCAGGTTTTTCACATTTTGAACCATTAGCAATCTGCCCCATCAATCCAGGGTCCAGAGTCCAGGGTTCAGAGTCCAGATATCCAAGACCCGAGACCATTACGGCTGGTACCATCCAATTTCATAATATCCGTATTTGCTTCCCTTCAGGTCAATCCTTCTCACAAGGTAGTAGGTGACGCTGGTCTCCCTATCCGCAATGGCAAGCATCAGGCCAAGGCCGGCTTTCTTGCAGAATTCAATCGCATTGGCAAGCTCAGCACCGCCTATGAACTCTTCCTCAGAGAGCGAAAACATTAGGTATTTCGGCTTGCCCTCCCGCGGCGTCTCAATGCCCTCCTTTCTCCTGTGATAGAGCAGGAAATCCAGCTCACTGACTTCCTTTTCGCCCTTTGCCTTTTCCCCTGGGATGGCAAGTATGAACGTCTTTCTCACTGAATGGGCCACCCTGATTGCCCGCGCCCATTCGGATATGAGCAGCTTGCTCTTCCTTGGAAACACGTGTATCACGTGCTTGGAATGCATCCAGTCTGTGCCGCTTTTTGCCGGGCTGGCGCCAGGGAAATAGACCCGGAAATGGGTGCCGAATTTGAACCCTGTCTTGAGTATGAAGTTCCTGAGCCGCCAGTCCTCATACACATCATAAAGGCTTGGGAAGTCCTTGTTGTGGCCCCTGGCAGTTGCCAGGACCTCTTTTTCATCTGAATTCACCAGCTTGAAATTGAAATGCCTGAGCAGGAAAAGGGTTTCGTATACATCCAGCTTCAGGAGCTTGCCGCGGGCATCTGCCTTGTAGGTGCCGTACTGGCCTATCCAATATGTGTTGTAAAGCTCCCGGCCTGCATTTTCCTCATCGATTACGCTCATGAGGCTGTCCTTGAAGAACATGCCGTCAACTGAGAACTGCTTTGGCTGGAATTCAGAGTGCGGGTAGTTTGCCACCACGTCCTTGTTGAAGCGCTCGTTGAGCCTTGCCAAATCCCTGAAATTGCGGGCAATGAGGCCCCTGTCCCTCCAATCCTTATAGGTCAGGTAGCGGGGGATAAGCTTAGGCACCTTGAAGAGGCCTGCCACCTGGTTGAACGAATATTCGTTGAGTTTTTCGTCAAATGCCCTGGCATTGCGTATGTCCATGAGATAGAGCGCTTCCTCCGGGGTCAGGTGGATGGTGCCTTTCACCATTTCGCCATAGCAGCCATTGACCAGCTGGCCAACGCTGGAGGCGTCGCTGACCCTGGCTTCATGCCTCTTTACGTCTAGGTCTAAAATAATCATGCATCAAAATTTGAGTTCCGAAACTTAAAAAAGCATTTGCCTGCGCCAGAAGCTTTAAATAGCGGTATTTAATATATCTATAACAAAATCAATTTGGAATTGGATGTCTAATACCGGGGTGTGGATATGCCGTTTGAGAGAAGGTTAGTCTTGCTTGAGGAGTTGCGAGGCCTAGTTGCGCCGTTAGGAGTTTTTTCACGTGCAGGTGCGCTTCAAGTTGTTCCTGCGGCATCCCCAGGCACTTTGCCACCCTGGGCGTCAGTGCCTAACGGGAAAAAAGGGAACCCTGCCACTCATTCTGGCGGCAATGGCGCTATTGACCCTAAGCCGGTTAGGTCTTCTGTAATGAAGGTTAAGGCTCAATCTCCTGCGCAGACAGTCACGGTTTTTTATCCAAAAATAATCCGTATCCCTCCAAAGCGCGGGCCAAATCGCACAGGCCATTGGATGGTCATGCGTGTCCAAAGGAAAACCACCTCAAGAAGGAAAATAAGGCCTAGTTAGCCGAGCAATTCATCCATTGCCTTTTTTCCCAAAGGCACCAATAGTGTTCTCACACCAGCCCGTGCGCCTGCCATCGCATCCACGTCCCTGTCGCCCAGGAAAACCGCTTCCTCCGGGGATATTCCGAACTGCTTCAGCACATAAAAGAGCATGTCCGGGCTGGGCTTTGGCTCGTGGAGCACTGCGCTGACCACCAAATCAAAATATTTGCGGATATCGAACTTCTCAAGTATGATGTTGGTGGAATTCTCTCCCCTGTTGGTTACCACTGCAAGCTTGTATTTTTCAGCAAACTTTGGGATATGTCCGCAGAGCTCGCCCTTCTTTATCAAGGGCACGACCTCGATGGTAGCCGTTCTCAGGGCATTGAACATGGCCTTTTTCCTGTCATCCGGCAGCTCTGGCGCAAGGGTGTTTATGAACTCGCGCGTTGTCCTGCCAAAGAGCGCCCGCACCTTATTTTCATGGGGCTGTTCCAGCCCGAAATCAGCGAACACCGTATTGTACATCTGAATGACCGAATCGGTTGAATCCACGAGAGTGCCGTCCAAATCTATGATGAGCGCCTTAATTGTTTTGTTTACTTTTTCAGATTTCCTCGTTCGCACTTGTTTCATAAAACCCACCTGCAACTTTTTCTCAGGCATGTTTTATTATCCTGCCTTCTGCTGCGTTTTCATTCCTGCACAGGAGCACCACCCTGCTGGGCGCATGCTCGGCCGCGATAATGTAGCCTGTTTTTTCAGCGAGCAGTTTTGCAAATTCCCTTACCTCCTCCATCATGAGCATGTCGTTTAAGCACAGGCCCCGCTCCTCCTTCCTTGCCCCTCCGACATAAACGAAGCTTTTCACTTCCACATACCATGGTTTGGCAAGCTCAATCTGCTTGGCATAACCGTCAATGCAGTTTCGGTGACATGTCGGAGCGACCCGAGCCTTCATGGAATTGTCCTGTGGCTCGGGCGTCGGCGCTCCTGCCATAAGTGCCGTCTCGGAGCGCTCGCTCCAACATGTCAGGGTTTCGGGTTGTGTGTTTCGGGTTCCTGCATTCAATCTTTTCACCAGCGTCATCCTGAGCGCAGTCCTGTGACATTTTCCAATTCCCTTCAAAATTTCCAATGTTTCCAGATAGTTTTTCCATAGCCGTTTGTCCTCGGTTTGCGCGGTCTGAAGGTATGTCTTCTCATCAGGGGCTACCATTGAAACATATAATTGGGTGGGCAGGCGCTTTTCAGCTTCCAGTTTTCGGATTTGTTGAGGTAGCGTGCCATTTGTCACGAGGAAGGTGGTCATCTCCCTTTTATGGAATTCACAAATCAATTCTCCAAGGTGCGGGTATATCGTAGGCTCGCCGGTAAGGCTTATGGCTGCATGCCTGGGAGCCAATGCTTCGCCGAACATTTTTTTATCCGCAAATGCGCCAAAGCCGGAAACAAGTTTCTTCTGCCCCATAAGCAGTCCGTCAATAATCGTGCCTGCGTCATCCCATTCAAAATCCGTTGGCAATTTCTGCCATTTCTCCTCTGGCGAAATCTCCAAGCGACCCAAGCCATCGGGCGGTTTCATAGGGGCTTGGGCGTCGGTGCCGCAAATAAGTGCAGGTTCATACGGCACTCGCTTTGAAATTTCGGGCATCATCCTCCAGCAAAACCTGCATGAAAGGGTGCAGAATTGCAATGCAGGCGTGCACTGGACGCAGCGATGGCTCTCAATTCCGTAAAAAGCGTGTTTGTAGCACTTGCCCTCTCTCCTAAGTGCGCAGCCTGCCCATTTGCAGGCTTTCACAGCAGAATGTTTTCCCACTAGGTGATAGCCCTGTTTCCTGAGGCGCTGGAATAGCTGCCCTGAACTAGTAGTTTCCATAATTATATTGGCAAAACCCCCGATTTTAAATGGCAGCACTTCAATAATTTACATTCAATTCGTAAAATCTGATGTTCTAGGGTGAGTTATTGAGGCTTATAGTCGGCATCTGCGGCGCATCTGGCGTGAATTACGCCATTGACCTGCTGAATGCCCTGAAAGAGGCAAAGGTTGAAACCTTCCTGGTGGTAAGCGACTGGGCGGAAAAATTGGTTGTGGAAGAAACCAGTTGCACGGTTGCGAGTATTAAAAAATTGGCTTCACATGTTTTTTCAAATCATGATATGACTGCGCCCATTGCAAGCTCTTCCTTTCTGGTGGATGGAATGATTGTAATTCCGGCTTCAATTAAAACCATTTCAGAGATTGCGAGGGCGGATTGCTCGACTTTGATTTCAAGGGCCGCGGACAACATGCTGAAGACTGGGAAAAGGCTTGTGGTGTGCGTCAGGGAAACGCCTTTAAGCCCACCTACCCTGAGGAACATGTACGACCTTTCGGTTTATGGCGTAATTGTTTTCCCCCTGTCTCCGGCGTTCTATTATAAACCCAAAACTATAAAGGATTTGGAATCGTTTATTACCGGAAAGATAATGGATTTGTTTGGAATTAAAAATGAAAAGTTCAGGCGGTGGGGCAAATGAGTTTTCGCAGCTATCTTGAAAAGCTGGACGCGCAGGGCCGGCTTACAACGGTGAAAAAGTCAGTTTCAAGAAAATTGGAGGCTTCGGCCATACTGAACGGGTCTGGCGAAAGGCCTGTGCTTTTTGAAAAAATAACGGGGTCGGGCTTCAGGGTTGCAGGAAACATCTTTGCCACCAAGGGGCAGGTTGCCGCCTATTTCGGCATTGATGAATACTCAGAGGGTGCGCCGAGATATTCCGGAGCGACCCGAGCCAGCACAGATAGGTGTTTGGGCCCGGGCGTTGGTGCTGCCATACGGCAACCCCAAGCGCAGCACTCGCTCAGAAATATCTCGAAACCCAGCAGTTTAGTGCTGGGAAAAAGCGCACCCACCTATGCGGTTTCTGCTGGGTTCTCGCCTGAAGCCCAACAGACATTACCAGAACAGGTTTACCCAGCAGAAACCGAGGGCTTCAGCCCTCGGAGTATTCATGCTGGCGGCCTTATCCCCAAGATAACCCGGGCAATAGAGCACCCCACAAAGCCAGAGGAAGTGAAAAGCGCGCCCTGCCAGGAAGTGGAGTTTGGGGAAATAGACCTGGACAAGTTGCCCATACTCTTCCACTGCGAAGGAGACGGCGGCAATTACATAAGTTCCGGGGTCTTCATAACAAGGGACAAGGATGGCATACAGAACGTGGATTTCCATAGGGCAATGCAGATAGGGAAGAACAAATTTTCAATACGGGTCGTAAGAGACAGGCACTTTGACCAGCTGCTGAAAAAGAACGAGGAGCTCAATGTTGCGGTCTGCGTCGGCAATGCGCCAAACGTGCTTATTGCTGCCGCAACCTCAGTAGACTTCGGCCTGAACGAACTGGAGATAGCAAACTCGCTCGAGTCGCTGAAGGTTGTAAGGGCGAAAACGTTTGACGCCACGATTCCGGCAGACTGCGAGTTTGTACTTGAGGGCACTGTCAGGCTTGACGAAAAAGCCCCAGAAGGGCCGTTTGTTGACCTTACCGAGACGACAGACATAACAAGGCAGGAGCCGGTGCTCACGATAAAAAGAATAACCCATAGAAAAGATGCGATATGGCAGGCATTGCTGCCCGGCAAGCTTGAGCACAAGGTCATTATGGGCATGCCGCGCGAGCCCACGATTTTCAAAAAGGTTGAGGAAGCCGGTGTCAAATGCCTCGACGTGAACATCAATCCAGGCGGCTGCTCCTGGCTGCACGCGATAGTCAAAATTGACAAGCGGCAGGAAGACGACGGGAAAAAGGCGGTTGCCGCGGCATTCGAAGGCCATAAAAGCTGCAAGCACGTCTTCATAGTTGACAAGGACATTGACATCTACAACCCCCTTGATATCGAGTGGGCAATGGCAACGCGCTTCCAGGCAGACGCTGGCCTTGTGATGAAACCCAGGGAAAAAGGCTCAAGCCTGGACCCGAGCGCCGAGCCCGGAACGTGCTTCACCGCAAAATGCGGGTTTGACTGCACTGCCCCGTTGAAGGCGAATGGCAAGAACTTCGGGAAAGCGGTTTTCCCGAAGGTTGATTTGACAAGGTTTTTGTAGTGATTTTATGAAACTGGCTTTTTCAGAAAAGCAGATGCTTTCCGGCGCACAGGGAAATGCTGTCAAAAAATCCATGGAAATCCTGGTGGCATTGGGAGAAATTTTCGGAGCAAAGCGCCTTATTGACGTTTCAAGCGTCCAGATTGCAGGGGTGTCCTATAAAAATCTGGGGGAAGCCGGCCTGGAGTTCCTGGCAGAGATGGCCCGCGATGGGAGGGCAAGGGTTTTGACCACCCTCAATCCCGCGGGAATGGACCTGGAAAACTGGCGCACTCTTGGGTTTTCAGAAGATTTTGCAAAGCAGCAGGACCTGGTAATCGGCGCTTTCAAGAGAATGGGGGTTATTGCTACATGCACCTGTACCCCCTACCTCGTTGGAAATCTCCCGGTCTTCGGGCAGCATATTGCCTGGAGCGAAAGTTCCGCGGTTGCTTTTGCCAATTCGGTAATCGGGGCAAAAACAAACAGGGAAGGCGGGCCGTCGGCATTGGCGTCAGCCCTTACCGGGAAAACCCCGGAATTTGGCCTGCATCTTGACGAAAACAGGCAAGCGCAGGTTGTGGTCGAAGTCGATTGCGCAATAAATGATGTTCCGGATTTCGGGGCATTGGGCCATGTCATCGGGAACATGATAGGGAACAAAATCCCGTTAATCAAAGGAATAAAAAGCGCCTCCATTGAAGAACTGAAATCTTTCAGCGCTTCAATTGCAACTTACGGCGGAACGGCATTATACCACATCGAAGGCATCACTCCCTATAAGACGCGTGCGCCAAAAGAAAAGGTTTCAGTTTCAAAGAAGGAAATTGATGAGGCAATCGTTGCCTTGACGGACCCAGGAGATGTGGATTTTGTCTCAATCGGCTGCCCGCACGCATCCCTCAGCGAAATAGAACAGGTTGCAAAACTATTGCAGGGGAAAAAAGTCAGAAAGGAATTCTGGATTTGCACGGCAAGACCGACAAAAAAGATTGCCGACAGCATGGGGGTTGCCAAAACAATCGAAGACGCAGGGGCAAAATTCGCCTGCGACACCTGCATGGCGGTTTCGCCGTTGAAAGGGCGCTTCAAATGCCTGGCGACAGATTCGGCAAAAGGCTGTTATTACGCGAAAATGATGAATGGGTTCAAGACAAAAATATTGCCATTGAAAAAATTGGTTGAAGTTGCTTTGGAGTGATTGAAAATGGTCAACCTAACAGGCAGAAAAATTTGTTCCGGCAAAGCAAAGGGCGAGGCCATGGTTTCAATAGCCCCTGTATCTTTTTATGGCGGCGTAGACCCGGACAGCGGAATTATTGTGGAAAAGGGTCATCCATTGGAAGGCAAAAGCGTTGCCGGCAAAATATTGGCGTTTCCCAATGGGAAAGGCTCAACCGTCGGCTCTTACACCCTTTACAGGCTGAAAAAAAACGGCAAGGCGCCAGCGGCAATAATTAACAAGGAGTGCGAAACGATTGTTGCAGTCGGCTGCATTATTTCGGAAATTCCATGCGTTGACAAAATCGAAATAGACAAGATTGAAAGCGGGAAAACGGTTGAAGTGGATGCGGAAAGGGGAATTGTAAAGATTTAATTGAATGTATTCCATGACCTTTTGGAGCGAGTTTTGCGCATGGTTGTGCCGTGGGGCAAAACCAACGCCAGCACCATTCGGAAACGCTACGGGTGCTGGTCGCTCAA
>MNVF01000059.1 GCA_001871535.1 Candidatus Micrarchaeota archaeon CG1_02_49_24 | reverse complement strand
CCCCAATAGAACTTGAGACTGCCGCTACCAAAGCGTCCTGAAGTTTCCTTATTTCTTTTTTAACTTCTTTTTCCAATCAGATTTTTCGAAGAGCCATCAACAGCTCTGCTGTTGAGCTATCGACCAGCAGGTCGATTCAAACCGCCCGCAAGCTGGGCGGTATGAGGCTCATTCGAAAATCAGTTTTCGCTTAATAGCGAAAATCTCGCAAGCAAAGCTTGCAAATTCTCGCGGAGTGAATTGGCATTCACCCGCCAGCGAAGCAGGCGGTAATCTGCCACTCCGCGATATATTTTTTTCAAATTAAGGTTAATAGGGATGGACTGCGTAGACCTCTTTCCCATCTTTTCCGCAGGCAATGCATTTCAGTTTTACCGGCTTTTTGCCGTAGATTTCGCCCCTGATTTCAACTCCTTGTTCCTTGACTTTGCCGGCGCATTCATCATCACCGCACCAGCCAAATTTCACAAACCCACCTTTTTTAATCTCACTTAATGAACCTGCAGAATAAGTATTCTTCTCAATGAAATCCGCGTGCGCTTCTCCCAATGATTTGTCGTATTTTTCAAACAACGAACCTATTTTGTCCAGTTCGCTTATTTTCACGACCTGCTTTTCACCGTTCCTCATTGCAATTTTAACCGAATTGCCCTTCAATTCCCTTTCCCCAACCTCAATCCTCATGGGAACGCCCTTGGCTTCCCAATGATAGAATTTATCGCCTGCGCGCCTGCCTGAATCGTCAACCCTGCACCGGTAGCCAAAAGATTTTAGTTTGAATTCAATCTCCCCAATCTCAGGGGATTTTGTGAATGGAATGATTATTATCTGGATTGGCGCTGATTTTGAAGGAAGGACAAGGCCGCTATCATCCCCGTGAACTGCCACAACCGCAGCAAGCGCGCGCATGCTTATGCCATAACAGGTCTGGTAGGCCGGCACGCGCTCATTTTTTTCATTTTTATAAAGAATGGCATAAGGCTTTGAGAAATTCGTGCCCAGATAATGGACAGTCGCGATTTGAAGTGATTTGCCGTCCGGCAAAAGGGTGTCAAACGCTATGCTGTATTCAGCGCCCGGAAATTTGTCAAACTCAGGACGCACAAACGGAAGGAATGAAATTCCCAGCATATTGTAAACTTTGGAATAGATATCCACACCGGCTGCAATCTGTTTTTCAGCATCCTCCCTGGTTGCATGGACAGTGTGAGCTTCGTTCCAATAAAATTCCCTCCCCCTTATCAGGGGGCGGGTTGCTTTGGTTTCTTGTCTATAGCATGTGACGGTCTGATGGATTCTCAAAGGGAGGTCTTTGTAGGATTGGACCCATAGGGAATACATTGTGTACATTATCGTTTCGCTGGTCGGGCGGATTGCCAATTTTCTCCCATCATCTTCAGCATCAACCCAGAAAACTTCCGGGCTGAACCCTTCAAGCATATGTGATTCCTTTGCAAGGAGGTTGTCAGTGAGAAGGAGGGGGAACAGGGCCTGCTCATGCCCGGCATCTTCCAACTGCCCCTCAAGGTATGAAAAAATCTTCCTGAGGATGGCAAACCCCCACGGCATATAGACTGGCATGCCCTTGACGGGGTAGCGGATGTCCATGATGCCTGCCTCTGACAATACGTCGGTGAACCATTCGGAAAAGTTTGACTTTGAGAATTGCATAACATTCACCCTATCTTATCTATATTCCCTTTCGTTTGATTTCGGAAATTGCATATGCACCATATTTCGTCCACACCATTTTATAATATTTAATATGCATGTATGATGCGGTAGTTCCATGGATTTCGGAAAAGTTATAGGTGCGGCGGTTAAACCTCTCTTGCTCGCAGTTGTGCTCGCGATTATTTTGAACCTGGTGAGCACTGCCTTGCTTCTGCTTATCTATGGCGGATACATTACAGGCAGCCTCGCCGGCATTCTGGTAATGGTTGGAGTCACAATAATCCTGGGCATTGGCGGTTTCTTGCTGACGCTGGCTATCCTTGGCTATGCCGGGTTCAGCGCCGCTAAGGAGAAAGGGCTGACATCATTGATAGTGCACTGGCCGGTGGGATTACTGGGTTTGCGCTCTCAATCGTAAATGCAATTAGCGCATTCATAAAGCTGGTGCTTGGGCTGGGCGCTACCGCAGTGCTTGACCTAACGAGCATTGCTATGTTCCTAATCGGCACTGTATTTGCGGTTGGATTCTGGACCGTGATTGACTGTGTGCTTGGCGCAATCGGTGCGGCAATCGGAGGCAGGAAGGAAGAAAAAAGAAATAATTACAGCAAAAACCTCCTTCCTATTTTTTATTTTCTTTTCCCCTAACCTTACCATGGAGCTTATTTTCAAAGGAGGGTGCAACGAAGTAGGCGGCAGTTCGCTCCTTCTCGAATCGCAGGGTGGCAGCGTGATGCTGGACTGCGGATTCAATATCGGCAACGGCACACACCCTGAGTTCACCGATGCGGAACTCGGAACCGTAAACTCGATACTGATTTCCCACGCCCATCTCGACCACAGCGGCTACCTGCCACACCTCTTCATGGAGCGCATGTACAAATGCCACATGACAAAGCCCACAAAGGATTTGATGGCGCTCCTGCTGGCGGATTTCCAGCGATTGCAGAAGATACGGGAGGTGACAGAAGCAGCGCCCAGGTTCACCCCAAATGCAATCGCTGCCATCATTGCCAACACCACCTGCCACGAGTTCAATGAACCGTGGAAAGTTGACGGGGGAAATGCACCAACAAGTGCATTCAATATCTCATTGCACAATGCCGGCCATATCCTCGGCAGCGCAATCATAAAAGCCAACGACCTGCTCTATGCCTGCGACATAAACTGCCGCGCTACGAAACTACTCAACCACTGCGAGCCGGTCAGTGCGAAAACGCTCGTAATGGAAAGCACCTATGGCGGAAGGGAGGATGTGCTGCCGAGCTATAAGGAATCAACCCGGCAGCTCGTGGCGAAAATCAATGAGGCGCATGCAGCGGGAGGCTGCATAATGATACCGGTATTCGCAGTGGGCAAGGGGCAGGAAATCCTTCTCATACTGGAATCCATCATGCGCTCTAAGGTAATCCCTGAAATGCCCATCTACGTTGACGGCATGGTGAAAAAGGCAACCCGCATCTACCGCCAGAATGCGATTTACACGCGCATGGAAATCCAGCGCAGGATACTGATGAGCGAGGACGACCCGTTCAGCAGCAAATTCTTCAAGGTTTCTGAGAGCAGGGAGCGCCTTGACGTGAAGAGGCCGTGCATCATAGTTTCCACTTCAGGGATGATGAACGGCGGGCCGATTCTCACCTACCTCAGGCTGTTCGCTGGCGACCCGGATTCAAAATTGATAATTGTCGGCTATCAGGCAGAGGGCACAATCGGAAGGAAAATACTTGAAGGCGCAAGGGAGATTGAAATTGACGGGGAGATGGTAGAAATCAAATGCGAAGTTTCCATGATACATTTCTCCTCCCATGCGGACAGGAATGATTTGGTAAGGTTTGCCAATACCGTGAAGGGGCTTGAGAAAGTATATCTGGTGCACGGCGAGCCGCAGAAAACAAGTGAATTGAGAGAGGAACTTGAGAAAAATTTTGATGTGATTGTGCCATCGGCTGGTGAGAGGTTCAAACTCTGACGGCCGTATGGGGTTGATTCTGATTGGAATAATTTAGGCAAAATAATATTTATATCAGAATATACCATGAACTGGTATGGCATTTGCGGCACCACCCACACCGGTCAATCAGATTTCACGAAGAGCCGTCCTCGCTGATGCTCGGAACCAAGCGCGAAGCGCTGGGTACACGGATTCGCTGCTTCGGGCAGCGAATGGTGTGCTATGTTCGCAAGGCGAACATCCGCATGCGGCTCATTCGGAAAATTCTCGTGAATTGGCGGCTTGGCATTCATCCGCCCGCGAAGCGGGCGGTACGCAAATTGAGCCAGTTGGCTCAATAGCGCCGCATGCAGCAACGCTGCATTCGGTTCTGCCAATTCACGATAAATTCCATAGTAGCATTCCCCGGGCATACCGCCAAGGGCAGTCAGTAAACTGGGGGCGGCTGCTTTTGGAGCCGGCTTATCCATGGATAAAGGAAACCCCTGTGATTGAGCTGAGTAACATTTTCCATCACCCGGATGTCCGGATATTTGCAAAACCCGAAAGCGGGCAGTATTCCGAAAGCATAAAAGGCAGGGCAACTATTTTCATGTGCACGAAACGGCTTGTTCAGGGGAATGAAAATGTGCCGGAGCTTGAATTGCGCTATAGGGAAATCCTTGAAAACCCTGCCGCCGAACCGCGAACGCTCATAGAGCCGACAAGCGGAAACACGGGCGCGGGCATTGCACAGTTCGTGAGCGATTTGAACAGGCTGCTCATAAATATTTTCGGAGAGGAGCTTGGAAAATTGCTTGGGTTCCGGACACAGCTTATCGTGCCGGACACAATTTCAGAAGCCAAGACCGCAAGGCTCGAAAGCGCTGGAGCAAAGGTATTGAAAATTGAAAAAGGGTATGGAACTGACGATGCACAGGAATATGCCAAAAACCGGGCAGCAGAGGATGGACGCCTCATACTCCTTGACCAATACAGCAACCCTTTCAACCCATTGGCGCACGTGCAGACAACAGTGCCGGAAATCCTGAGGCATGTGCCCGGGATAACGCATTTCGTGGCATGCAAAGGAACGACTGGAACGCTTATTGGATGCGCAAATGGCTTCAAAGAACGAGGAGCAAACGTGAAAATCATCGGCGTGGAGCCAAAGGAGATGTTCCACGGCCTTGAGGGGATAAAAAATCTCTTGGCAACTGCCAGGGTTCCTCCGGTCTACAAGCCAGCCCTTGTTGATAGAACAATTTTCGTGGATGACCGCGAGGCATGGGAGGCATGGCGCGCGCTTCGCTGTGTGCAGGGCGTTTCATGTGGCATAAGCTCGGCAGCGGCGGTTGTCGCTGCATTGAGGATAGCGCATGGGCTCATTGCAAACGGAAGGAAAGGGGATATAGTTGTGCCGTTTCCGGATGGGATTGAACACTATGAAGGCTCAACAGCCTACCAGGCTGCATTTCCCGAAGTTTACAAACCACGGCAAGCAAAAGCACGGCACGGCAAGCACCAAGCCACCGAGTATGGATTTCAAGATGGAACAATACGGTTCTCTTCCGATGAAACAACGGCACTCAAAGAGATAGCCGATAGGACACGCACGCACAGGGGGAAAGAGATTACATTCTACGGAAAAGGAAGATTGTACGGGGAGAATTGTTACATAATTGATGAAATGCATATTGTTGATGAGGTCGGAAGCGAAACCCGCAGCACGCCGGTCTTTGATTCAGAGCATGCGCGCCAGCTTTATACCGGCGTTAAGGATGGGGATGACGAATTTTTCTTTGAAGGGCACACCCATCATTGGGAGCATACTGCAAAAGGCACTCTCCCTTCAAGGCAGGATGAAAAGCTCGGCTATGGGAATTTTGCACACTATCCCCAAACCAAGTTGCTTGCGATTTTGGCAGTCAATGAAGACGGCACTCATGAAATAGGGTTCCACACGATTGCGCGGCTTGCCGATGGGTTTAGGAAGCACATTGCCGAACTTGGCATTAATGAATGGGACGCGCTTACCGGGGAATTGCCAACCGCGCGCTCGCTTGCGCTTGGATATAGACCAACTACAGTCAGCAATAATGGGATCGGGTAAGGAGCAGTCATAACCTTCTTTTGCCACAACCCAGAAGTTGCAACTTGCAACAGCTGAACATGTCTTTTACGTCAAAAAAAAGCACAGAGAATGCCTTGCACGCATCAGTTAATTCCCGTTCCCCTTTCTTCGTAAGTGAGTAAACTTTGTCCTTGTCAGCAGTCACCAACCCCTTTTCTTTTAACTCCTTCAATGCAGGGTAAATGGTCCCGGGGCTTGGCTTGTTCCCCCTTCTTCTTTCTAAATCACAGGCAATTTCAGAGCCGGACATACTTTTTTTGCTTAGGTTCCAGAGTATAAGATATGATAAAAACCCTTTCATGTCACAGCATTTCATTAGACAGCACCCACGCGTAGGATATCGGATAGCCAACTATTTAAACGGCTGCTATCCGGATAACTATCGGATAACCGATATATTTAGATATCCCGTTCATCTTAACAATATTGGATATACGATATCCTGGGGTGAATAAGATGGAATGTAAGGAATGCAAAATCGTATGCGATGGCAAAGAAGTCGCAACCTTTGGCTGTGACGAGGATGGATTCCATGTAAAATGCACAGAAGAAGGAAAACGATTGTTTAAAGAGCTCAAGAAAGGATGCTGCTGCTAAATGCAGCGCCTTTTTTTCTTTTGTCAATAAGCATGCGCCCACCGCTGGTCATCGCCTGTTGGCTTTTCGCCAGTTGGCATTTCAGATGCTCCAGTAGGAGCATCTGATACGCAACAGCGTATTCAAAATCTCGAAGGCTGTTTGAATGCGCTTGCGCGCATAGCTCGACAGCAGAGCTGTCGATGCCATCGAATTCTCGCGGAGTGAATTGGCATTCACCCTTGAAATTTTGGAGCGACCGCAGCCCAGAAGTGATGCGGTGTTGGCTGTGGCGTTGGTGTCGCCAACAAGTCGCGATACGTGCGACACTCGCTCCAAAGTGTTCAAGATATGCATTCCAACAGTCTGATGAACATTGCTTACCAACATGTCATGGAATGCATTTGATTTTAATTTAAAGCGGGCAGTTGTCAATAACCCCGCATTAAAATGTGGGGCTTGCAACTATACTCGCTCGCAGTTCATCACGAAGTGATGCTTTGAGTTCATCGTATGCCGCGATTGGCTGATTGACATGCAGCCTGCCTTCCCTGCCTTTGGCGAGGGATGCGATGTTTCGGGAGGCGTTGAGGTCGCTATGCAAAGTGAAATCACAGACTTGGCATTTGAAGTTCCTGCCGTTTCGGTTAGCTCTGCGGATGTCTCCACAACGGTTGCAGGCTTGGGAAGTGTAGTGGCTAAAGTGTGGAAGTTTGCGAAACGGTTTTGGAGTCCAAGT
>MNVF01000043.1 GCA_001871535.1 Candidatus Micrarchaeota archaeon CG1_02_49_24 | reverse complement strand
TTTTTTTGGGCAAGAAAGATCCGAACTCGAACCCGGTGGAAGGGTTTGTGAATAAGCGTTTTGCGTTGTGGATGGTGAATCGGTCTTTTGAGAATGAGGCGGAGCTAGAAAACGTTTCAAAAAAATTTACCCGAAGATATAACTCAACTTATGCGACTTAGCTTAATTGTATTTTGCATTCACAGCAATGCCCCTATGAATTCCCGAATCAGCCCTTTAATCTTGTCCTTTTTTATCTTTTTGAAAAGTGCCTTGCCCTCACTGGTTGTGGCATATGTTTTCCGCGCCCTCTTTCCATGCATCCTGAGCCTGCCCCGGATAAGCCCGCGCTTCTCCAGCGCGTCAAGTATGACATAGATAGTGGACGGCTTGCAGGGGCTTATGGCAAGTTCCCTTATCTCGCCCATGAGCGCATAGGCGTGCATCGGCGACCTTGCCAGCCGCCATATCAGAAATAAGGACAGGAACTTTGCGCCATGCTTCTTCGGGCAGCAGCCTTTTTTGGCGGCAACGGAATTTACCATAACCTTATTTCACTGGAAAACATTTAAATTACTTATTCCACAAAATAGAATATCCCCAATTTGAGTTTTTTGAGTTGTTTATGATGGAAGCCTTTACTTATGCAATTGAATGCACCGGCCTCACCAAGAAATTCGGCAATTTCACCGCAGTGGATTCGCTCGAGCTCAAGGTCAGGAAAGGCGAAATATTCGGCTTCCTTGGCCCAAACGGCGCAGGCAAGACCACCACCATCAAGATGCTTACCACCCTCTTTTCCCCAACCGCTGGCAGCGCCAGGGTGGCATCATTAAGCCTGATTGGGGACGCACCCCTGATTCGGGCAAAAATCGGCGTGGTGCCCCAGGAGTTTGCCCTTTTTGTTGAGCTTACGCCCATGGAAAACCTGCGCTACCTGGGCGACCTCTACGGCATGCCCCCTGAGAAAACCACAAAACGGAGCGAGGAGCTCCTGAACATAGTCGGCCTCTATGACAAGAAGGATGTGGTATGCGAAGGCTTCTCAGGTGGCATGAAGCAGCGCCTTTCAGTGGCGGCCGGCCTCTTGCATACTCCGGATATACTTTTCATGGACGAGCCTACCACAGGCCTTGACCCCCAGAGCCGCATAGCCCTCAGGGAGCTTACTGCAAAACTCAACAGCACGGGCATAACAATTGTCTATACCACCCATGACATGGAGGAGGCAGACAAGCTCTGCCACATGATTGCCATTATGGACAAGGGGAAAATAATTGCCCAGGGCACTTCCGAAGAATTGAAAGATAAATACGGGGGCGGCCACCGCATCGTATTGAAAGTTGACAGCCATACTCCTGAGCTTCTTTCAGATTTGAAAAAGCTCGTCAATGCCGCAGCAGTTTCTGTAGTAGATCATACGATTGATCTTCGTGTTTCCAATCTTTCAGGGAACCTTGTCCATAAACTGTCAGCCTATCTTACCCAAAAGAGAATAGCTGTGCATGAGCTGAACCTTCGCGAGCCCTCATTGGAGGAAGTGTTCATCAACCTGACAAAAAAAGACCTTCGTGAATGATATGAACAAACCGCTACAGGAAAATGGCAATGGAGCCAACGGCAGCGTTGAGAAGTTCATAGACCTGGGCAAGCTCTATGCCATAGTTGCAAAGAACTGGCTCGTGATGAAGCGGGATACCATACGCCTGGTGCCGCTGATTATGTTCCCCATAATTATGATTATGATTTACGGCTACACCACGGGCTCGCCGCCCAGGCACATCAGCGCTGCCGTGGTGGACTATGACAACACGCCCACCTCCCATGAGGTGCTGAGCCGGCTCTACAGCAACGACCTTTTTTCAATCGAACACCTCTACGGCAGCCAGGACGAGGGCCGCCGGAGCATAGATACCGGGGTTGTAAAAGCCCTATTCATAATCCCTCCCAATTTAGAGAATGACATAAATGCCGGTAAGACCGCCTATATCTCAGTGGTAGTAGACGAGTCCGAGCCGATCATTGCCCAGACCGTGAAGGCATCAATACAGGTGTTTGTGCAGCAGCTTTCCCAGGAATTGACAGCTTCCCGGCTTGCGCTCCTGACTTCAAAATCAACCCGGGCAGGCCAGGCCATTGCCCAGGCAGAGGCCACGCTTGGCACGGTTGTTGACAACACAGGCAGCGCAGATGCCAGCCTGGCATCTGCCACAGCAAATTACAGGTCTATGTCTTACCTCTCAGCAAAGACATCGGACATGCTCCTATCCACTGTCGCAGAGCTCAGGAATACGCTCAGCTTCCTCATTGACCAGAACGAGATTGCCACCACGAGCCCGAACAGCTACAGCGCTTCCAGCGCAGCGCTCCAGCTCCTTGCTGTTGGCGACCAGCAGCAGTCAGTCCTCCAGCAGATTGCCACTTACGGCAGCCTTGAGGCTGTTAACCAGAAGATGATGGGCGGGGGCACCAAGATTTATGTGAGCGCTAATTCAATTTACGGAGAAAGCCAGAAGGATGTGCAGGCCGCCAAAGTTGTCTATACCCTGGTTGGGAGCGCGGGCAGCCAGTTGGCAGATATACAGGAAGCTAGCCAGAACGCGGCAACCAACCCCATTTCCATGTTGGTGGTTGAGCCCTATGGAAGCGGCAGGCATGCCATTGACTACCTTCTGCCGAGCATACTTGCGCTAATCATTTTTCAGGGCGCTTCCATGGGCCTGGGCAGGGCGATTGCAGGAGAGCGCAGGGACGGCTCGCTCACCCGCGTTTTCCTGACGCCGACCTCCAACACCACCATCATCCTGGGCACGCAGATGTTCTATCTTCTGCTCGAATCGGTGCGCTCCTGCCTCATCATCCTGGTGGCCATCATCCTGTTCAATGTCACCATCTCAGGCGACCTGCTCTCCATCCTGGTTATCATAGTCATCTATGCCCTTGGGACAACCGGCGTCGGCATGGTAATGTCAGTGCTCACCCGCAACCAGGAACAGTATATGGCCATGGCCATGCTTATCAGCCTTCCCACCATGTTTCTGTCCGGCGTATTCCTGCCCATACAGACCATGCCGGCAGTCCTCCAATGGATAGCCGGAATCCTGCCCGTGACCTACGCGGCTGATGCGCTCAGGATGGTCATGATAAAGGGCTTCCCGCTTTCCTATGTCATCCCGGATTTGATTGCGCTCAGCGCATTTGGGGTTGTCACCGTAACATTGAGCGTGCTGCTCTTCAAGCGGGAACTGATATGAAAGTAACTGAGGTGTTTTGAATGGAAACGATTGGTAAATCATTTGTCTTCGGCCTTATATTGCTGGCAATGGTGTCAGGCATCGGGTTTGCATCGTTGAACCCCAAAATCCAATTGCAAAATTATTCCATCAGCGAGGTGCCGGCCACCCCAGGGCATGTCATTTCCATCACGCTCCATCTGAAGAGCATCGAGCCGGACAACTGCGCAGACCGCGTCGCGGTGCAGCTCGCTGTTTCCTATCCGTTCTCATTGCAGGGCTCGGATACACAATATATAGACAGGCTCTGCTCCGCCGACCCTGTGGAAAATGGCACGCTTGCCTTCCTGTTGCCGGTCGATTCCCTGGCACCTAGCGGCACCTATCAGGTGATGGTTGCCACCACCTATGAGAAACGCTTTTCCAAATTCTCAGAGAGCAACACCATCAACCTGCGCATAGGCGGGCAGCCCTCCTTCACAACATCAGTCGCCTCCTCAACTCCTGTTGACATCTACCCTGGAGATTCCGCCCAAGTCACGGTAACTTTCCAGAACAACGGCAATGGCCGCGCTGAGTCAGCGCGTGCCACCCTATTTGCGCCGGAAGGCATTGAGGTGAAATGGGCTGGCAAAACACAGGAACTTGGCCGAATTAATGCATTTGGCAGTTCCAGCGCCACCTTTGCGGTTGAGGCGCTTAAAGGCACCCAGCCAGGCAACTATCCACTGACCCTGCAGCTCGATTATTTGGGCGAGGACAAATCCCCGAACAATGCAACCTTCCAGTTCATCCTTCCGGTCAAGCAGAAGGCGGAGTTTGCTGCGTCTGTTGCCGAAAGCACTGCCCTTATGAGCGGCGAGGGTACACTGGTGTCGCTCATCCTCAGGAACACAGGTACGCAGGAGGCGCACAGCCTCAAGGTGAGGATACGGCCGCTCTTCCCGTTCAGCACAGACGGCACCGTGCACTATGTGGATTCGCTGGTTGCAGGCGGGCAGGCCACACTTACCTATCTGATAAATACAGACACTGATGCCACTGATGGCAGGCAGCTCCTTTCCCTGATTGTTGATTTCGAGGACCCGCAGGGCAGGAAATTTTCAGAAACAGCGGATTTCCCGCTCCTGGCAAAATCCAAAACAATTGTGGACATGCTCCTTGGGCTCTGGTATGTGATTGTGGTTGCCGTGGCTGCAGTGGCATTCATTGTATCGAAAAAAATGGAGAAAAAGGAGCAATTGGTTAAGCAATTTAAGCAATAGGTGATGATTTTATGGTTGGTATGATTGGCTCTGGCAATAGCAACTCGGGCAAAAATATTCTCTCCATGATAACTTACCAGGAGGGCTCAATCGTGAGCAGGGAGCTGGTGAGCAGGAAGGCAGGCACTGTCACCCTGTTTGCATTTGATGCTGGGCAGGGGCTGAGCGAGCACACCGCACCCTATGACGCGCTTGCTTATCTGCTGGATGGTGAGGCTGAGATAACCATCTCCGGAGAGCGTCATCTATGTAAAGCCGGCGAAATGCTTATCATGCCAGCCGGCAAGCCCCATGCGCTCAAGGCTGTAAAAAGGTTTAAGATGTTTCTCGTTATGATAAAATCATAGCCCCAATATCTGTTTTAACAAAATGAGAAAAATGTTAAGTAATCAAGTAGTATTTAAGTCACTATCAATATGATAGCCTTATATATCTATTTGATATATGCTATACCGGTGGTAAGATGACGGACGTACTCGTACATTTAGATGGTTCCGTAGAGGAAACCCTGAAGAGGCTGGTGGATGCAGGTTTTTTCAAAACAAAGGCTGAAGCAGTTCGGGCAGGGATACTTGAGCTTGGCAAAGAGTACCATGTGGTGAAGTCCCGCGAAGAGCTGATGGATGAGTTTGCTTTCGAGAAGATGCAGAAGATAGATGCGGAAATAAAGGCGGGGAAGCGGAAGGTCTATACCGAAGCTGAAGTTAGGCAGAAATACGGGTTGTAGCGATGAGCGAATATTCACTTGAGTTTGCCCTCGGATGGGAAAGCTGCTTTGAGAAGCTCGACAAAGGCATTCGCGAGCGGGTTTGGAAAAAGATTCAGCAGCTAAAGGTGCTGCCCCATTCGCGCCATCTCAGGCAGGGCTTTGATTTTTTCGTTTCTGAAGTCGGGCAGTATAGAATTGCCTACAAGGTTGACGAACAAAGGAAAGTCAAGGTCGTGCATTTCGTCGGAGACCATAAGGAATATGACAAATGGCTTGGGCTCTAATACCGTGCTGATCCCACACTTCTTCTTAATCTAATAATTCAGAATATCCCCCATTGTGTTGATTTCATGCCCCAATCAAAATCTAATCCTGGCGAAAAAGAGGTGAAGCGCAGCCTGGATTCCTCCATCGCAGACGGCGCCTCATTTTCAGTGATGGCCGGACTGGGCGACACCTATGTGCCTCCGTTTGCCGTTGCCCTGGGCGCAACCACGGCGCAGGTTGGCCTTCTCACCGCCCTGCCCTATGCAATTTCAGGCATTTCCCAGGCAATCATCTCCCACATTCCCGGCATTACTGAAAGGAGAAAGGAATTCGTCCTGCTGTTTGCATTCATCCACGGCATTGCCTGGATATTCATCGCGCTGCTTGCAATCTTCCTACTGCCAACTGAAATGGCAATCATTGCCCTGATAATACTATTTTCGGTTTACTCCGCACTTAACGCGGTTGCAATCCCTCCTTGGTCTGGCTGGATGGCAGACCTTGTTCCAGAGCACCAGCGCGGCTCCTATTTCGGGAAACGAAATGCGGTTGCAGGGTTTGCCCTGCTTGCGGCGACAATTGCAGGTGGCTGGCTGCTCGGCCTGTTGGAAGCCGTCCTTGCCCTCCAGGCATTTGCAGTGCTTTTCCTATTTGCATTCCTCTGGCGGATGGTGTCGGTTTTTTTCCTCTGGCGGATGGCCGATGTGTCTGCCGAAACAAAAATCATTCCCATCCACCCATGGGATTTCCTGTCTTCGCCTGCCTGGCACTGCTCAAGGACATTTGCAATCTACGTCGCGCTCATGCAGTTTGCCACCAATCTCGCGGGTCCATTCTTCGTTGTTTACATGCTTCGCGACCTGCATATGGATTATTTCACATTTGCGGTTCTCGTGGGGATTACAAGCCTTGTAAGAATTGTCTCAATGCCCTACTGGGGCAGGCTGGCCGACATTGTGGGAAGCAGGAACGTGCTGAGGGTATCCGGCCTATTAGTGCCCATTGCCCCTGTGCTTTGGGTGTTTTCGGCAGAGCCGCTTTACCTTGTGTTTGCCCAGGTGTTCTCAGGGTTTGCCTGGGCAGGCTTTGACCTGTCCACATTCAACTACGCCCTCTCCTCAGCCTCAAAGGAGCACCGCGTTTCATTCATTTCCTATTACAGCCTGATGAACAACCTGATGATTTTCGCCGGCGCCCTGCTCGGCGGGCTGGTGGCGGAATATTTCGCCAGCGCTTCCCTTTTGTGGATGCACGGCCTGCTGCTCCTATTTCTGCTTTCAGGCGCAATCCGCTTGGCGGTCTCATTTGTTTTTCTCCCATTGATTGAGGAAAGGAAGCTTACTCGCAGCGTTGATGAATACTTCGAGGGTGCGCAGACCTTTCGGAACGAGTGCTCCGAGATTGCACATAGTAGGAGCACCGACGCCCGAGCCACAGGACAATTCCATGAAGGCTCGGGTCGCTCAAACATGTTGAAGCGAGTTTTGCCACTTGGGTCTGCCGATGAGCAAAACCTAAGCCGAGACGACCACGCAACATCCTGTGGGTCTCGGTCGCTTCGACATGTTTGCAAAAGGTCTGGG
>MNVF01000093.1 GCA_001871535.1 Candidatus Micrarchaeota archaeon CG1_02_49_24 | reverse complement strand
GTGGTTTTGATAGCTCATCGCAACGGCGCAGGATTGAATGCGCAGTGCCGTTGCGAGAATTCAAGGACAACAGTCCTTGAGATTTTCGCCCTCTGGCGAAAACTGGATTTTCGAATGAGCCATACCGCCTGCGAAGCAGGCGGTGGAATGCTTCTGTTGAAGCATAGCCCTCGCCTGCTGGCTTTTTGTCTGTTGGCAAAAATCTCGACGGCTGCTGCCATCGATCCCCTGCGGGTCGGTGGCTCTTCGTAAAATCTGATCATGTCTTGAGGTCTTAATGTCTTACTGTCACGCACTTTTACTTTTTCTTTTCCCGAAGCTTTCGTGGGCATTGCCCACGAGCTTTTTGCCAGATGGCAAAATCCAATTCTTTTTTGTAAAAAGAAAAGGCTCATCCTAAGGTCTTGTGTTTTGCCGAAGGCAAAATGGTCTTAACTGGTCCTACAGGTTTTTGGATCTCAATCCTACTGGTCAGGCACGTCCTCAAGAAGCTCGAGCGCCTTTCTCACGCTCATTCCCTGCCTGATGCCGATATCCTCTGCCCAGGGCGTAACCTCGCGTATTTTCGCCTTGAACATGTCGCCGTAAGTCTTCACGCCGGAGACAAAGCAGGCAACATCGCCAACCTTTTCAGCAGTCACCTTATCCACATAACTGCAGGCTACATAACCCTTTTTTGCCTTGATTATAAGCAGCGGCAGGTTGCCAAGCTCTATCTTGACCACCTTGTATTTTTTTCCCTCATGTTCGACAGTTTCTTCCACCACAGCACCTTTGCGAGCTAACAGCGCGACCCAATTGATATGACATCTGACATGACAGCTGAGCTGGATTCAATAGAGCCTGCTCCCTTGCCCACAATAGTGAGCGTGTCCAGCAGCTCGGTTTCAAATTCCAGGGCATTCAGGGTGCCTCCCACGTTGAGCGGGCTGCGCACTGACACCAGCCTGGGCTTTACCACCAAATGCCTGCCATCGCTCTGGCCTATCAGCCTGATGGCAAACCCGTGTTTCTTCGCCATCTGTATGGCCTCAAGCGAAATGTTTGCAATGCCCTCGCGTTTCACATCCTTGTACCTGTGGTTGGTGCCGAGGATTGCGTTTGAAAGTATGACCAGCTTGGCAGTGCTGTCTATTCCATCTACATCATAGCTGGAGTTCGCCTCGGCTATGCCCATCTCCTTTGCCTGCTGGAGCGCAGAATCAAAGCTCAGCCCATCTTCATACATCCGTGTAAGTATGTAATTGGTCGTGCCGTTCAGGATGCCCCTTATGGAAATCACATCCTGTGACTGGAGACACTGCCGGTACATACTAAAAATCGGTATGCCACCGCCCACTGTTGCCTCATATTTGAATTCAAGCCCTGCCTTTTCAGCGCACTCCACAAGCTTGTGGAAATCAACCACTATGCTCTTGTTGCTGGTCACCACGTGCATGCCGCGGTCAAAGGCCGCATTGATGTGTTTGAGGCCTGGCTGGCCGCTGTCTATGTTGGTGGGCGTTGCTTCCACGAGTATGTCGGCATCAACCTTTCCAATCACGTCATCAAATGATTCATTTGTGTACAATTTGTGTTTCTGAAGTTTCCTCGCAGTTGCATATCCTATTGCCTCATCCAGGGGTATGCCCTTGCCTGAAACATAGCTGCCTTCTGCAAAGCTTATGCCCGTGAGCAGGATGTTCAAGCCATAGCGCTCACGATAGGCCTCAGCTTTTTTGGCAAGGATTTTGGCAAATCCTACACCTATGTTGCCGAACCCAACAAGATAAATTTTCAAATTCTTCATTGAACCACACCAATCATCCTTAATCATTCAACGATTACCATCAGCTTCTTTTCCTTTGCTATCTTGTCCAGCTCTTCCATGAGCGCGTCATATTTCTTGTCATCAATATGAACCCACAGCATTGCAGTTGAGGGCAGTTCAAGGTTCTTAATGCCCAGATAGAAGCTTGAAACGCTGGCGCCGCATTTCACAATCCGTTTGATTGTGTCGTTGGCATCCGAATCCATAACGTGGCCGAGCAGCAGCACTGCAAACGACTTGCGCTTGATTTCAACAATGTCGTTGAGCTTTGCATTGGATATTTCAATTTTTTTCTCTAGTGCGTTGATTATGTCGCCGAACGCCCTCCTGTCGGGCACCTCAAGCTCTATGCGCGCAGGTATCTTGCCGGCGCTCTTAAGCTCGCGTATGTGGCTGACGCTTAGGATGTTGCCATTGAACCTGGCAATGGGCTCGAGCAGCTCAAGCAGCTCGCCCGGCTTGTCAAAAAGTTTTGCTTCAATTACGGCTTGCATGTCCCTTAGCCCCCCAATGATTGTCTAAAGTTCAAGGTTCAAAGTTTAACGTCCAAACCCATGTCCTTCCTTAAACATTAGACTTTAGACCCTAAACTTTCAATAGCCCTGTTTCCGTTTGCGCTGGGCCATATTTTTTTTCTTTTCATAGATATGCTTGTGCTTGCCGCAGGATGGGCAGTACTTCATCGGTCTGAAGCCAATGTAGCGCACATCATCCGCAGTTTTCATATCTGTGGATAGAAAAACCCTGGCGGGCAGCTCGACGACCTTGTCGCGGGGCACGCGCCTTCCGCATGAATCGCAATTTACCAATCCTTCTTTCCCTCGACTTCTTCGTGCCATCGTAAAACACCTATATATAATTAATAAGCTTACCAAGCGCTATCCCGTTCAACGTATATATCTTTACGGACGCATGTTTAAATATGTTGTTTTTGAGGAAGATGTTCTCGGAAAATTTGGAACTGTGGAGCACCTCATTGAAAGCTGGCATCATAATCATCCTAAGTTTTTTATTCACTTTTTTGTAGCGCCCAAGCGCCATTTTCCTGTCGATGCCAGCGGTCAGCCATACAGCGCCTGATGTGATGGATGCTGTGGATTTTTTGAGTGTGTGTAAATAATGGGTATGTCCAAGCACCAGCCAATCGCAGAGCATGAGTTTCTCATCAACCCAGCAATGGCCGTGCGCCAAACCGATTTTTCCATCGAGCACTATCCCCCCGGCGCCAAAAACCTTCACCTTGTTGTTAATCTCCGCAAGCGTCTCAATATTCCCATCATGATTGCCCTTCACAATCCAAATTTCAAAATGTTTCGACAGCTCCTGGTAAAATTCCGCAACCTCCTCGCTCACTTCATAGATGTCATCCTTTGCATCGCCCAGGATTATCAGCGTATCAAATTGTTTTCCCTCTTTCTTTAGTGCGACAAGCTCCTTCAGCAACTGGGCGCTCAGCTTTCCCCCAAGAAACATGCCCTCCTTCCTAAACCTGGATTCAACCCCTGCATGGACGTCGCTGACGATGAGAAAGTTCTTGTAGGCTAGCACTGGCTTTGAATAGACGAATCTCAACGGCCACTGCATGTTTATTTTAGGCATATATAAAATGAGTATTTTGTCCTATTTAATTATTGCAAACCTTCCAGGCGCGGTTATGCCAAGCTCTTTTGCGGCCTGCGACTTCTCGGCATCCACTATAAATACGTAGCTGGTAATCTTCTCATCGAAGGCCGTGCCTTGGCAGAGCGGGCAGACCATGCCCTCATCTATTATGAATTTGCAAGTTTTACAGGCTTTCATGAGAATCACAACATCCACTATATGTTTATTGCTGCTTACTTTTTTTCTTTCTTATGCTTCTCTTTTTTCTCCTTCTTTTCCTTGCCGTCCTTGTCGCCGCTAACCGCAGCCTTTTTGGAAGCCTGCTGTGTCCATCCAATCTTTCCCAGTGCATGGGGCCTCATGGTCAGGCCGATTTTTGTTTCGCTGACGCTCGGCTTCAGGCTCACGGTTGATATTTTCGCAAGCACCACATCGCCCTTTTTGATGGACTTTTTCCTATCCTTTCCTGTGATGACCTGGGTTTTCCTGTTATAGGTAAGGAATTCGGATGTAATCTGCGAAAGGTGAACCAGCCCGTCAATTGGGCCAAGGGTCACGAAAGTGCCGAAATCAACAACCTCATTCACTTCGCTGAACAGCACCTCATTCACAACCGGGAAATAGCTGAGCGATTCAAATTCAACCTCGTAATAGACGCCAGGGTCGCCCGGCACAACCACTCCCTCGCCGGTGGGGTTTGCAGATATCACCGCAACTATGATGCCAATGTCCTTGTCAATGGTGCGCTCATAGCGCTCCCTCAGGAAGAAATAGAGCGCCTCTTCGAGAGCCATGCCCATCTTATCCGGGGATACTCTGATTTTGTCGCGCAGTTTCACAATCTTGTACATCTAAGAAACACCCAATCCACATTAATCAAGCTAACAACTAGTGGTATGATTATTATAGATTTTGTGTCGTCAATCCATTTAAAAGTTATGGTTTTATTTAGTCCCCTGATTTTCCATATCCTACACTTGTAAACATTGGCGGCCAAGTCAAATGTTACAGATGAATACTCCGAGGGTGCGCGGTCGCAACTTCCAGTTGGTGAAGCGCACCCAGTGCGAATGCTCCCGCCTAAATCCATCGACAGCGTTGCTGTCGAGCTATCGACCAGCAGGTCGATTCAATCGAGCATGTATCAGCATGCGAGAGCTATCGATGGCAATTGAGCGTCTGCAGACGCGAGAGCTTTTGCGCTGTGTTGCGCAAAACCACCCAGCAGGGCGGAAACAGGCGTCGAGATTTTTGCCAACCGGCAATCGGCGACCGCAGTTGTCGAGATATGCTCCAACAGGAGCATCTGAAATGCCAACTGGCGATTCAAGCTTAGCTGCACCTAAGGGCTTCGCGGATCTACTGCCCTCGGCAGTCGATAGTGTGCCATTGAGCCAACGGCTCAATGTGCATAGTCCTCGGAGTATTCATTATTAATGCAAATAATTCATAATACCAATGCTGATTCCATGCTGGGCGATTCCTTACGAAAGCTTATCGGTCAAATCACAGGCAAGAGCTACCTTGACGAGGCGAGCATCGAGGCATTCATAAAAGAATTGCAGCGCGCCCTCCTGATGGCCGATGTCAATGTCCGGGTAGTCTTTGACTTATGCGCCCGCGTGCGCGACCGGCTCAAGAGGGACGAGCTCAAGGGCTACACCAAAAAAGAGATGTTCGTAAAAATAATTTACGACGAGCTTATCCTGATTTTCGGCGAAAAGTACGAACCAACTCTCGAGCCAAGGAAAATCCTAGTCCTTGGGCTCTATGGCAGCGGCAAGACCACCACCTGCGCGAAAATGGCGCATTTCTACAAAAGCAAGGGGCTCGGGGCAGCCCTAATCTGCCTTGATTTCGACAGGCCTGCCGCCAGGGAGCAACTCTCCCAGCTCGCTGAAAAAATCCACTGCAAATTCTACACCTATAACTCTCCAAGTGATTTTCTCGCTGCCAGCCTTCCGAAGTCCGAAGTGCTCATATTCGACACTGCAGGCAGGAACGCATTGGATTCCGCGCTCATTGATGAGCTCAAGCGCATTGACGCCAAGGTGCAGGCTGACGAGAAATTTTTGGTGGTTTCGGCAGACATCGGCCAGGCCGTGAAAAAGCAGACCGAAGAATTTGACAAGGCAGTTAACGTCACCGGCGTGATTGTTACCAAGCTCGACGGCTCTGCCAAGGGCGGCGGCGCGCTCACTTCGGCAAAGACAGTCAATGTGCCCATAACGTTTGTAGGCACCGGGGAGAAAATCGAAGAGCTGGAATTGTTCGATGCAAAGAAATACACCTCCCGCCTCCTGGGGTTCCCTGATTTCGAGGGGCTCATGGAAAAGGTGAAGCAGCTCGAGCTGAAGGAGGCTGACCTCCTTGAGGAAAAATTGAATTTCCGCACCTTCCAGCAGCAGATGAGGGAGGCTCGCAAGCTCGGCCCCCTGAAAAACGTATTGGGCATGATGGGCGCCCACGACGTGCCTGACACCATCCTGAGCAAGGGCGAGGACAAGATGAAGCAGTTCGATGTGATTATCAATTCCATGACAAAAGAGGAGCGCGAGAACCCGGAGCTACTGAAGCAGGATAGGAACCGCATGCTGCGGATTGCACGCGGCTCAGGCACCAGCGAGGAAGTGGTGCGCGAGTTGGTGGGCGAGTTCAACAAGATGGAAAAGATGCTCAGCAAAATAATGAAAAACAAGAACCTCAGGAAGCAGTTTGAGGGAATGCTGAAAGGCGGGAAATTCCAGATTTAGGAACGTCAGTGGACGCTAACCCCTACCCGATTTAGCGGGTGGATACAGCGTCCATCTATTTTTAAGAGAAGTAATTATGTTCAGCGGCGCGGCCCGCCCAGAGGGCGGGCCATTGTTGCGCTGCTGGAGACGATGAATATGATTAGCGGTAGCAATGAACAAATAGTTTGCGGTCGGTTGGTAAGGCACGCCCATTGTGTAGGTGGGTCGAATTTTCATTTGCAGTTTACGCCGGCGTATCGAAAGAAAGTTTTTCTGGAGTCTAAAGTAAGAGCTGTATGCAAGAGGCAAATCGTCATGAAAGCAGAAAAGTTGGGATTGGCTGTATTTGCAATAGAATTTGCGCCTAACCATATGCACGTATTCGTGGGTAACTGCCGGAAATATGACGTTCCGGAGATAGTTCATGATTTGAAAGGCAGCAGTTCGTTTATTGTCAGGAAGGAGTGTTCGAGAGAATTGAGTAAGTATCTTTGGGGTGATAAGTTTTGGTCAGCGGGATATTTTTACGAAGGCATTGGTAACGTTACAAGTTCGGCAATCAAGTTTTATATCGAGAGACAGCAAGGCAAGCACTGGACAGAACAGGAGTTTGCCGCGTTAAAGCACATGGAAGACCCACGGCAAAAGACGCTAGACGATTTCAATTAAAGAAGACGCCATCCGATCTCAGAATGAGATTGGAACCTTTTTCGCCTAAGCGAAAATTGGTCCCGATTTATCGGGTGGTAGTTCACTTTCCAAGTTACCTATCGCGGAGTGGCAGAGTTGAATCGCCTGTTGGCGATAGCTCGTGAGCATAGCTCACGATACCCCGCACTTCGTGCGGGGGTGAACACGGATTGCGCTATTGCGCAATAGTGTGCTATTGACTGCAGTTGCAGTCAATCCGCATGCCAATTCACTCCGCGAGAATTCGATGGCATCGACAGCTCTGCTGTCGAGCTATGCGCGCAAGCGCATTCAAACAGCCGTCGAGATTTTTGCCA
>MNVF01000001.1 GCA_001871535.1 Candidatus Micrarchaeota archaeon CG1_02_49_24 | reverse complement strand
CGAGGTTTGCCATACGGCAATGCTGAGTGGCAAACCCGACGCCCGAGCGCCCATGAAATCGCACATGGCCCGGGTCGCTCCAAAGTGTCATGGGCTCTTCGGAAAATCTGATATGTAAACTCAGGTGCAGTTAAGTGTTACTCTGGTGTTTCCAAGAGCCATTTCCAAATTGGAATTACTTTGATTTTTGCGCCTTCATTTAGTTCGCTTTCCTGGTCGTAGGTCAATATCCTGGCTGTTTTTATGTTAAATCTCCCAACTGCCTCGTTTAGCCCGTTTATCTCCCGTTCCTTGTTTTCATTTGTCAGCGTGTGGCATACTTGTATGCACTGGGTTTGCGTTACAAAATCGCATTCAAAACCATTTTTGTAATAATGTGCCTCCATTCCCCTTCTGACCAATTCAATGTAAACCACGTTTTCCAGCAGTCTTCCAATATCGCTCTCGCTATTATAATAATTAATGAATCCATGATCCGCCAAGTAACTCTTTTTCACATAAGACGATTCTTTCTTGAATGATTTTTGTCTGGCTTTGACCAGGAAGCAGAAGAAAATGTCCTCCAATATCCTAGAATATTTGTGAACCACTGACGTGCTTGATTTGTACCCGGTGCTCTTTGCAAAGTTATTGAACTTGTTGATTGAATATTCCTGGGAGTAATTTCTTGTTAGATATTTCATCAGTGTCCTTAACAGCCCGGCATTGGTTATTTTGTATCGCTCGACCGCATCCCTATACAGCATGGTTTTGAAGTATTCATCTACAAATTCGAGTTTTTGCCCGATTACGACTTCTGGAAAGCCACTGGAGGACAAATACTCCCCAAACAGCTTTTTCACCAAATGCCGCCTATCTGTGAATTCCCAGTTTAGTGCGAGCTCAACATTCCTGACTCTTAGGAATTCCTTGAATGACAGCGGCATAACCGAAATTGGGTAACACCTGCCCCTTAAAGCGGTTGCAATCTCTTTGCCCAAGAGCTTTGAATTGCTTCCGCTGATATATATCCTGTAGCCGGAATCATTTAATCGCCTGACGAATTTTTCCCAGCCATCTATATTTTGGATTTCATCGAAAAAAAGTATCGGCGTTTTTCCCGGGTAAAGCTCCATGAACGCTTCAATGATTAAGTTCAATTGCTTCAATTTAATTTCACTGATGCGCTCATTCTCAAAATTAATATACAGGATATCGGCCAATTTATTGCCTTTTTCAATCAGCCGCTTCATGGAATTGAACAGAAAATATGTTTTCCCAGCCCTTCTCGGGCCTATAATTACAAAAATCTTGTTGATTTTTTTCAGCTCAGGGATGGCAATATCCCGCTCAAATGCTTCGGGGATGCCTTTGCTGTGGAATTCAGCAATTAATCCCTTAAGCGTGGTTTTGGCGTCAAAATCTTCCATGGTAATTAGATATACGAAAAGGAATATAAATCTTTCTTTTGAAAGAAAGAAATTACCGAAAATCTTTCTTTTAGAAAAAGAAGTGTCATTGCGCCCACTGTTCACTGAAGCTCCAAGATGGCTTTGACAAATTCCAGTTGGGTGCCATAAGCTCAGCAGTTATTTATCTGCTTCAGCGTATAGGTGAGCGTTGCCGTTCCATCAGCAGGCACATCCACATACCACGCGACTGTGTTTGCGCTGATGCTTTCATGCTGCTGGCTCTCATCCTTGACCTTGGCGTTCTGGCCAAGGTTCTCAAGCACCTTGACAACCACTGCTTCGGATTTGTGGTTCCTTATTTCCACTTTGTATCCATCGGTTGAGCTTGACTGCTTATCCAGGCAGATGGTGCTATCCTGCGCCACCAGTGTTTTTTCGGATGTTATGTCATAGGCGCTGCCTGCGCTTAGGGATATATTCTCGCCCGTTGACACGTCGCCCAGGGCAACGTCGCCTATGTATATGCTGTGTCCATTTGCATTGGTATAGAGCTTCACCGTACCTGCAGGCAGGGGAACGCCAAGGCCGTTTGCCTCGCTATTTACGATAGTCAGGAGTATGGCAGGGTTTGTTGTTTCTTTTGAATTTACCGACTGGTAGTACGAGTAATAGCCGCTGGAGCTTGTCGCAACATATTCCTTCTTGTATCTGACATGGCTGTCCAGGAAGCCGACTGCCTTCTGCTGGCCCTCCCTGATGCTCACCGGATTCCTAAGTTCGAATAATTTGAACTCAAACACATTGCCGCTGCTCGTGGCGGTGCTGCCTCCATAGGCGCTCGGTAAAGCTGCCGATTCCATCATATATGCATAATCCTTTGAATATCCGCTTCCGCTGGCTGTGGGCACGTTGCCTGAAATCAGCTTGAAATAGGCGCCAGCCACATCCTCATAATTATTGGTGATTTTCACATTGCCTGCGAGCCGTGCATCATTGCCGCTTTCCGGAAGCGCGAGCGCATACTGTGCATCCCAGCTGAATGCAGCAGTGCTGTAGCCGTATCCGTAGTATGAACTTCCTGCTGTCAGGTAGCTCAGTTTTGCAGTAGTGTCCTCTTCTGAATATACTTTGACAGTTATCTCCTCGCCAGTGCTGGCCACATCCTTGACTTCGCTCTGGTTCTTGATGAGGTAGTCATACGTTTTGAACAGGTATGTGATATCACCCACCTGCAGCTTGATGGGGTCGTATTCGCTCACCAGCCTTCCGGTGTAGCTCTTGTTGCCAACATAGACAATGGCAAGGGGATATTTTTGGCTGCCACCACATGGGGTGGAACTTGCCGCGCTTGAGGAAATTGAAGCGCAGGAAAGGTCGCTGGCGGTGGTTTCGCCGCCAGTTGAATCGATGCTCACTACAGTTCCCTTGTCAACCTGTATGCCCGAAAGGTCGACTTCATTGGATGATTTGTTTATGGTGACTGTGTTTATTCCCTTGAGAAGGTTCACGCTGTCAATGATTTCAGCCCGGGTGTTGCCGCTCGGCAATATCACAACCACGCGGTTGTCGCCAGTTGGCGCGGCTGTGGCAAAACTGTTCTGCTCGTCAGATGCAAGCAGAGACAGCCCTTTTTCCAATTGCTTCTTCTCCATGCCAGCAGCAACCTGCGGGTTGTTTGCAAACAGCATGAAAAAACTCAAGCCCAATACCACCAATATAGCCGTAAGCGCAATCTCCCTTGAAATATCCATGGCAATCAACCCCTCTGAATTCTTAATGAATCTCTTTGGCTATTTTTAAAACATGCATCTATTATTCGGTCAGCGAAGCCTGTCCGAATTGAAGCTCGGTTATCTTCTCCCCATCCGCCTCAAATTTCACTTCCTTCCCGATAATCTCCTTTTTTTTCAATGTAATCATTCCCTCTATGCACAGTCCCTCAATTTCCCTTAGCCCGAGGGCTGCCAGCACCAGCATTTTCTCAGCCCGGAATTCCTGTCCCGCTATCCCAATTATGAACTCTCCCCCACTACCAGCCCCAATCGCATATTCCATCGAATCAATTTTTCCAACCTTCATGCAGGTGTCTAGTTTCACCACCCTGCTCAAATAATTCAAGTGCAATTCGCCATTTTTCATCAGCCCGTTCTCAATCCTGATAGGGTCGCCGTTTTTCAGCGCATCTGTGTCATCCCTGCCCCAGCCAATCACGCGACTCTCCCGCACCCCATCGCTGAATTGGAATGAGTTCCTGACGTTTTGCTTGCCCTCCCTCACGAAATAGTAGTTCTCCTCCTTGTTTTTTACAGTGCCCTCCAAGTTTCCAAAGGTGCCTTCCTTCAATTCATTGATTTTGCATCTGGTTGCCCGCGCCATTACTTCAATTGATGGCTTGCTCAGGTGGAGTTCGCCTTCCTTGAAATAGCCATTTCTTATTTTCACGGTGTCGCCAATTGCAATCGTATCCAATAGTGTGGTATTTGCCCAGAGCACCGCCGTCATTTCAACCCCGTCATCAAGATAAAACCTGCGCGAAGCGCCTTTCTCGGTTTTCCAGGACGGGAAGATGCGAGTGACCTTTCCTTCCATGGTGATGGAGCGCAGGCCTTCCCTCAATTCGCTTCCCTTCCAAACCTTGTCCTTGATGAGTTCATTCTCAGCGGCAAGAAGGTAGATTGCAGCCTCGCGCGTGATTAGGCCGTGCATCTCTTCTATTTTGCCTGCGATTTTCTCCTCTGCATCATCGCCGAATTTCTCGATGAGCTTTTGAAAAAGGGGATCAATAGCATTCATGAAATTATTTATTATCACTTAGGTTTAAAATGAAAGTATGGAACTCATTATTCCAGATTGTGTTTACAAGCCGGCAGATGACAGTGAACTGCTGGCAGGGGAAGCAGTAAACTGTGTGAAGGAAAATAATTGCAAAGCAATCCTTGACATGGGCACCGGCTCAGGGATAATCGCGCTTACTTGTGCAAAAGCAAACCCCAAAGCAAAAGTGATAGGGGTTGATATTAACTCAACGGCTGTTGATTGCGCCAAAAATAACGCCGAACTGAACCTGGTCAAAAACTGCGAATTTTTCGTCAGCGACCTGTTTTCAGGCAAAAAAGTTTTCAAAAACAAAAAATTTGATTTGATTATGTTCAACCCACCTTATCTCCCAACTTCAAACGATGAGAAAATCAAGGGCAATCTGAATTTTGCGTTTGATGGAGGGGCGAGCGGCAGGGAAATCATTGACCGATTTTTGAAAGAGTTTGACAAATACCTTGCGCCTGGCGGCATCCTGCTGATGGTTGACAGCAGCCTTGATGGCACTGGCAAAACAATCAATCGCTTGAAAAAGAAAGGCTTCAATGTTGAAATCATCGCCTCAAAATCGTTCTTTTTTGAGCGATTAAGTATTATACAAGCTACAAGAAGCGATTTAAATCCTTCATAATCAGATTTTGCGAAGAGCCGTAGAGCATGTATCAGCATGCGAGAGCGATCGATGCCAACAGGCGTCGAGAATTTCTCCAACAGGAGAAATGCCAGCAGGCGATCGGCGACAACAGTCGGCGAGATTTTTGCCAACAGGCGAAAAGCCAGCAGGCGATCGATTGGCAGTGGCCTCACGAGAATTCAAGGACAACAGTCCTTGAGATTTTCGCCCTCTGGCGAAAACTGGATTCTCGAATGAGCCGCATGCGGATGTTTGCCTTGCGAACATAGCACACCATTCGCTGCCCGAAGCAGCGAATCCGTGTACCCAGCGCTTTGCGCTGGGTTCCGAGCATCAGCGATCGAGCAAACAACAGTTTGCTCGAGCTATGCGCTGAAAGCGCATTCAAGGACGGCTCTTCGTGAAATCTGATGTGCTAGCACATATTTAAGTTCTGTTATCAAGCTGGGATTTTCAAGATAAATGCCCTTAAAAACAGCAATCCCTCCAAATTAAATTATTATACCCCAAAATCTGATTTGTAAGTAAGGTGCATTCTATGGCTCTTAAAGAACTAGAGGGAAAAATCTACGTAAGCGATTACAACGAATCCGTGAACAAATCCCTCAGCCTGCCTCAGAAAGTAAGGATTTTCGACACCTCGCTCAGGGATGGCGAGCAGCTCCCCGGGGTTACTTACAGGGGGGAAGACAAGATAGAAATCGCCCGCGCGCTTGATAAATTAGGGGTTGACATCATAGAAGCGGGGTTTCCTGTTAACAGTGAAGGAGAGCTTGCCACGGCCAAAAAAATCTCCTCCCTTGGGCTAAAATCCAAGGTTTGCGGCCTGGCCCGCGCCATCACCAATGACATAGACGCCTGCATCCAGGCAGATGTGGAAATTGTGCATACATTCATCTCCACCAGTGACATCCATCTAAAATATCAAATGAATAAAACGCGAGAACAGGTTTATGAAGAGGCTGTAACGGCAGTCGAATATTCAAAATCGCACGGGTTCAAGACCCTTTTCTCTGCCATGGATGCGAGCAGGACCGAGCCAAACTATCTAATTAAGGTGTTTAATGGGGCAGTGGGTGCAGGCGCGGACATAATCAATGTTCCAGACACTGTTGGCGTGATGCACCCGCCTGCGATGAGGGAACTCATCAAGCGTATTAGAAATGAGGTTAAAGTTCCAATTGACGTGCACTGCCACAATGATTTCGGGCTTGCCGTGGCAAATTCGCTTGCCGCAGTGGAGGCAGGCGCCGATGGCGTGCAGGTAAGCATGAACGGCCTGGGCGAGCGCGCAGGCAATGCCTCCCTTGAACAAATAGTAATGTCGCTTCACTGCCTCTATGGCGTTAGGACAGGTGTGAAAACCGAGCGCCTCTACGAAACCTCAAAATTAATCGAGCGGCTCTCAGAGGTTACCCTTCCGCCCTTTCAGCCCATTGTTGGCTCAACCGCATTTGCCCATGAATCAGGTATCCATGCGCATGCTGTGCTGAAACATGCAAGCACATTTGAGCCAATGCTTCCCGAGCTTGTCGGGCAGAAGCGAAACATAGTGATTGGCAAGGATTCCGGCAAGGCAAGCATTGAGGTAGCGCTCAGGCAGTTGGGATTCGAGGTAGGCGATGCCAAGCTCCTCATGAGGATAGTTGAGCGCATAAAAGAGGTTTCGCTTGCAAAAAAGCGGATTTACAACGAGGACATCAGGGCAATCGCCTCGGATGTGCTTGGAAAAGGCAAGCGGAAAGCGCTTGTTGAGCTTGACGAGTTTGTTGTCACCACTGGCAATAAAATCAAGCCATCTGCAACGCTCAAAATAAAATTCAAAGGAGACACTGTTGAAAGCAAAGGGATAGGAGTCGGGCCGGTGGATGCAACAGCCAAAGCTTTAGAGGCGGCATTTCCCAAGAGGAAGCTCAAGCTTGTTGAATACAACCTCCGCGCAATCACCGGAGGCACTGATGCGCTCGCAGATGTGGAAGTGAAAGTTGAGGTTAACGGCAAGCCCTACATTGGTCATGCTGTGGATGGCGATATCGTGATGGCGAGCGTGAATGCCATGGTCAGGGCGCTGGATGAGAGCCTGGCCATGCAGTCAAAAGAATGAGCAATCCTGATAATTGCCATAGGAGTATCATCTCGTCTTGAAATCAACTATTTTCACACGAAACTATCGCGGAGTGGCAGAGTACCGCCTGCTTCGCGGGCGGTTTGAATCGACCTGCTGGTCGATAGCTCAACAGCAGAGCTGTTGATTGAATGCACCTGTTGGTGCATAGCTCTCGCATGCTGATACATGCTCGATGGCTCTTCGGAAAATCTGATATCCGCAAACCAGGATTGCTGGGTGCTGCCTTGCTTTTTGCGCAAGCGCTGTTACTGTCACTTCCCCACCCCTTACAAATCCCAGCTTTTGCTATAATCAATCTGCTCTTTTGTCGGCTTCTCAAGTTTCACGCCATGGTTTTCAAGAATAAGCCTTGCCACCAATTCGTCTATGTCAAACGGCACGTCATGAACCTTGGGTTTCAATTTGCCCCTCATGTTCACCAAATGCTCACAGCAGAGCGCCTGTATCGCAAAGCTTCCGTCCATGATTTCAATCGGGTGGCCCTGGCCGGTCGGCTGCGCCAGATTCACCAATCTTCCCTCTGCAAGCAAATAAACCGTTTTCCCATTGAATTCATAAGCATCAATGTTCTCCTTGATTCTTTTCCTTTTCGCGATTTTCTCCAAGCTTTCAATGTCAATCTCCACGTTGAAATGGCCTGCGTTTGCAACAATCGCGCCATTTTTCATCAGTTTCAAATGTTCCAGTGAAATAACGCTTTTGTTTCCAGTGGCAGTGATGAAAATATCGCAGATTTTGCAGGCATCGTTCATATTCCTAACTTCAAACCCGTCATAGAGCGCCTGCAATCCCTTGTGATAGCCGCTCACTGCCTTGTCTGAGAATGAATAGCCCGCCTCAACCACAGTAACATGCGCACCCATACCCCTGAATCTTTGCGCGATTCCTTTGCCACACCAGCCATAGCCAACCACAACGACTTTTTTGCCAGCAATCAGCTTGTTGGTTGCGCGCATCACCGCCTCAACTGTGCTCTGGCCAGTTCCGTAGTAGTTGTCAAATAGGTGTTTTGAATAGGCGTTGTTCACTGCAATGACAGGCAGGGCAAGTTTCCCCTCACTTTCCATTGCCTTCAACCTGATAACTCCTGTGGTGGTTTCCTCGCATGCCCCAATCAAATTTGCCGTATATTCCTTGTTTTTGTACATCAGCGCAATCAAATCAGCGCCGTCGTCAATCACAATTTGTGGTTTTGCCGAAGCCACCCTATCTATGTTTTCATCATACTCTTTTTTTGTTTCGCCTGCCCAGGCGTAAACAGTGATGCCAATGGATGCAAGATAGGCGGCGATTCTGTCGTCTGTTGTGAGCGGGTTGCATGAGGTTGCAATAACTTCCGCGCCACCTTCTTTTAGCGCATAAAGCAAGACAGCGGTTTTCTTTTCCAAATGAAGGGCAACCCCTATTTTCATCCCTTCAAACGGCCGCTCTTTCCCAAATCGTTTGCCAATCTCTTTCAAAAGTGGCATGTTTGAGTATGCCCACAGGAATTCCTTTTCCCCTTTAGGGGCAAGCGAGAGGTCTTTGACTGCGGATTTGTCCATGAAATCATTAGGTGTGCGATATTTAAAAAGTCTCTCGTTATAATATCTACGATAACAATTATTTGAGGTGTGGATGATGGTACCAGCATTAAGTTTGAGTTCAAGCCTAAGGGGTCATCAACATTCTAAATTTGATGAACACCTGGTTTGAAATCATAGCATTCATTGCTTATCCTCTCTCTAACAGTTATAACCGGGGAAATCAACCCCCCCCCCTTGCAAAAACCTGCACACACCCCAGCAATGTGTTCGGTGCGATATCCTTCCTCCTGGGCAATCTCAGCATCCTTTCCATATGTTGGCTGCTAGAGCCTTTGCCTATTGCGTCGTTCAAATATTTTTCAATGCGTTTTTTCCATTCAGCGTGAGTTGTCTCTGAATAGAGCACAGCTAACTCATTCAATGCACCGTTTAGTTTTAACTCCCCAAGCAATGATATGAATTGCTCTTCAGCTGATTCATGCATAGTTCCACCAACAGTTATAACTTATCATATAATATTATGTGAGCATGTTTTTTATTAGTTTCCAGCATAAGTGAACCATGCTGTTTGTACTAGGCACGCCGGTAACAGTTCTCCCTTTCTATACTTTTATCGTGAAGTTGGCAGAATACCCCGCCCTTCGGACGGGGATGAATGCCAAGCGCCAACTTCACGAGAATTCAAGGACAACAGTCCTTGAGATTTTCGGAAAGTCCAGCAGGACTTTACGAGCTATCTTCCAGCTGGCAAGATTCAATCGCTATCAAGCGAAAACTGGATTCCCGAATGAGCCACATGCGGATGTTCGCCTT
>MNVF01000008.1 GCA_001871535.1 Candidatus Micrarchaeota archaeon CG1_02_49_24 | reverse complement strand
GATTTTCGGAAAGTCCAGCAGGACTTTACGAGCTATCTTCCAACTGGCAAGATTCAATCGCTATCAAGCGAAAACTGGATTTCCGAATGAGCCTTCATACCCTGCACATTGTGCAGGGTCTCTCGCATCAGCGAGAGAGGCTCTTCGGAAAATCTGATCTTTTTTTGCATTTGCATGGAGTCAATTTAGCTTCTTCTTTCCCTGGGGTCTGCTTCAGCCGCTTTATTTTAACATCCCCGCCACAGAGTTTCAGATAGGCAGCCACTTCCTGTGGCACCCGCTCTTCCCAGGACCTGGATTCTGCAATAAGGGCCCTTATCTTTACCCCTTCGAACCTGCCCCTGTCAAAGCTTGAGGTGTCGAAAACAGCATAGCCAGCCTCCCTGAAGAGTTTCTGGACGAGTGGATTATTGGAATAAACACAGTCAAAGGCAGGCACGTGCATTTTCACATGGCTCACCCAGAGCTTGTTGTCGCCGATGTCTATAACCGGCACCAGGGTCACCTTGTCAGCCAGGCCGGCGCGCGTGAGCACCGCGGAAATCATCTGAATGCGCTCCCTAGCGCTGAACGGGTTGTCCCAGGTGTTGGATTCCTGGGCGCTGCCCAGCATCAGGATGACCAAAGCCTTCTTTTTCAATATATATTCCAGCGCCTTCAGGTGGCCACAATGGAATGGCTGGAACCTGCCAATGAAAAGAGCCGTAGTCATGCTAGGTTGGGCGCTAGTGAAATTTTTAAGCTATAATGGCTAAATTCATACAATAAATCAGTTAATAAATCCACATTGGATAAGCAAGACTTGGAGACCATAATGGTTTGGAGTCCTGGGTCGGGAGTTCGGAAGACGTGAAGACCAATCAGGAAGACAGCATTGCGGCAGCAATGCGGGAAGACGTGAAAACAGTGCCGCTGCTGCGGCACGGAAGACCGCGCGCTTAGAGCGCACTTATGACCTTAAGACATTAGGACGTGCTGCATCGGTGAACTATGTTCGCCGAGCTATCGATCAGATTTTGCGAAGAGTCAGCGCCTGCGAAGCAGGTGGTATCGGAAAGTCCCGCAGGACTTTTCGAGCTATGCGCCAACTGGTGCATTCAATTCTCTTGGCCTCCCGATAAGCTTGCTTGTCGAGATATGCGACAGCAGGAGCATCTGATGCGCGAAGCGCATTCAATCAGCAGCACTTAAGACCGTTTTGCCGTTGGCAAAACTTAAGACATGAGGACAGGTATATGACAGATGATTCCCGGGAAACTGACCTGAAAAAGCTCATTGAAGAGCGAAAGAAGAAGCTCCTGTCAGGCAAGACAATCCCTACAAAAATAACCCCTGGCGCAGGCAGGGGCATGGGAGCTTCTGCAGGAGCCGCCAACTTTGGTGAGGCAAACAAGAGCAACGCGGAGCTAGAACCGCAGTCTGCGCAAGATACACCCCCACAGCAGGCGCATTCAATCGAGCATCCTGAAGATGCGAGAGCTATGCGCCCACAGGCGCATTCAATTAAGCTCGACCTTTCCCCAAACCCGGTGGATGCGCGCACCTATTACAGGCGCGGCAACCAGTTCTATGAAAAAAATGATTTTGAAAAGGCCATAGAAAATTACAACATGGCAATAATTCTCAATCCCTATTTCTCCGAGGCATATTTCAATCGCGGGCTCTCATATTACCAGATAAAAAACTTTGACAAATCAATCTCGGATTACACGAAATCCTCGGAGCTCGACCCAAGGAACCCGGTGATTTACAACAACCGCGGCGATACATACTACAGCAAGCAGGATTTCGAAGCTGCCATCGTGGATTACAACAAGGCGCTAAATCTCAACCCGAAATATATGAAGGCCTATTACAACCGCGGGCTGGCCTATGCATGCCTGCAGGATTATGAGCGGGCAATTGAAGATTTCACCAAGGTCACAGAGCTGAATCCGACATTTGCAGAGGCCTACCATCTAAGGGGGCTTGCCTATGAATACATCAACCAGTATGACAAGGCAATTGCAGATTATGACAAGGCAATCGAGCTGAACCCATCATATGACGAGGCAAAGCGCCACAAGGAAATTGCAGTGAGCAAGAAGCAGAGCGGCTACATCACAACTCCTGATTACGGCGCGCCAGGAGGCGCACCCATGGCCAACACAACAGGCGGCGACCCAAACATGCAGAATCAGGGCATAAACGCTGTGAAATTGCTGCAGAAACCTACCGTCAATTTCAAGGATGTCGCAGGCATGGACAAGCTCAAGGAGGAAATCCGGGAGAGCATAGTTTATCCCCTGATGAAGCCTGACCTTGCACGGGCATACGGCAAGCTCGCAGGCGGCGGCATCATGCTCTATGGTCCGCCCGGCTGCGGCAAGACGTTTATCATGAAGGCTGCGGCTGGCGAGTGCAGTTCGTCGTTCATCAATGCCAAGATTTCCGATGTGCTCGACATGTATGTTGGCAACACCGAGAAAAATATCCACAACATATTTGAGACCGGAAGGAAGAACCTGCCCTGCATCCTGTTCTTTGACGAGCTTGAAGGCCTGGGCGGCAGGAGGGAGGACATGGGTGGCTCCCAGCAATACATGAAGCTTGCGGTCAACCAGCTGCTCTATGAGATGGACGGCGTTGAGGCGAACAACGAAAGCCTATTGGTGGTAGGCGCCACCAACGCGCCCTGGGATGTGGACCCTGCCCTCAGACGGTCCGGCAGGTTCGGCAAAACAATTTACGTGCCAGAGCCCAATACAAAAAGCAGAAGGGATATACTTGCCCTTCACAGCAAAAAAAGGCCCCTGGCCCCTGGAGTGAATTTCACCAGGATTTCCAAAGCAACCATAGGCTATTCATCATCCGACCTGAAGGCTGTGGTGGAGGATGCTGCATCCATACCCTGGCGAGATGCGTTCAAGTCAGGCAAGCAGAGAAAAGTGACCACTGGCGATTACATTAAGGCAATCAAGAAGCGGAAATCCACGCTTCCGCCCTGGTATGCCCAGGCAAAGAAGCAGATCGGCCAGCAGGAGGAAAAGTCAATCATCGATGGCAAGGAGCATATCAAAGTGACCGACTCAAAATTGGCGCTTGCAGAAAAAGAAGCGTTCAAGGAGCTGCTGGATATAATCAAGTACAGGAACAAGGTCTGGTACCAAATATATGCATGGCTCATGCGCGTATTGTATTTATATTTACCAATCCCAATCTGATTTGATGTATAGGATCAATTTGTCAACGGCGAATGTGCTATTCATTTTTGCGCTAGTCGCTGTCTTGCTTGTTGCCCAGGCGTTTGCGCTTCCCGCGATTCCCGCAAGTGCCCCCTCTGATAGTGACCCTCAGCCAACTGTCAGCTTCCGCATCACGCCAACTGACTATGCGTTCAGCGGCAAAATCCGCATGGACATATCCGATGTGGAAATACCTTCCAGCACCCACATTTACCTTGTGAAAATGAATAGCGACTCGGATGTCACGGTCATTTCGGAGCTTGCGCCATCCCATGGGTTCACCGACGTGAATCTCACCACCTATTACCAGGGAAACCAGGTTGACCTTGCAACCTACGGTCTGCTCGTTGTGGGAAAGAACACCTATCTTGCAAAAAGGTTCGAAGTCACATTTGACTGGAATCAATACTCCAGCCGCACCCAGGAGAATGTGGCGACCTTCAGTCTGCTGGCAGCCGCTCTCATCTTGCTGGGCATATTCATGGCATTGGTGCTTGTTATCCACAGGCTCCACCAACACCTAATTATCGGCTCGCTGGAAAGGAAATTCAGCATTTTCATACCTGTTGCAGTGATATTCATTATTGCAACTTCCCTGATTTTCCTCTGGAAAAACATGGTCTATGGTCTGGTGATGTCCCTGGCCATATTCCTAACGTCCGGCCTTGTGGCGTTTGTTGTCCCCTTCCTCATATTTGCAGCCGTCTGGCTGGCCCATTGCCGCGAGGGCAAGCCGCTCAGGATGTTTGCCTATGCATTCCTCTGGGGCTCCTGCTCGGCGATCCTGGCACTCATGCTGACCACTGCGCTCACCCAGGGCATGCCCGTGCTTGGCAATTTTGTCATCATGCTCCTAATCCTCTCGCCATTCATAGAGGAATTGCTGAAATCCCTCGGCATATTCACCCTTGCCCGGAGCAAGCAGTTTGATGATGAGTTTACCGGTTTCCTGCTTGGGCTGGCGGTCGGCACCGGGTTCGCCTTCATTGAAAACTGGTACTATTTCTCAGCGAGGACCAATCCATTCTCCATGGATTACGCACTTTGGCTCTGGCTCATAGGCTATAGGTCCATCATAAATACCATTGCCCACACCACATTCTCTTCCCTGGCAGGGTTTGCGATGGGGTTTGCCAAGTGGCATTTCCCCATGGATATGAAGCATGCCATTCAGGGGAATATGTTGATATTCTATGGCATAGCATTTGCCATCCTTGTGCATTCGCTGTTCAACCTCACGGCCATTGCAGATTCGCTCCTGAACGCCACCCTGTTTGGCAACTATCCGATGGTGATATTCAATCCGTTCCTTTCGGCCATTCTCTTTGCCATGGTATTAGTCTTTTATTGGAAAACCGCCAAAGTCAATAGGGTCAATATCATCTGGCACGACCTCATATCATACATACAAAAGGAACCTGCCAAAATGAAGTTTCCAAAGTAGTGAACTGAATTGGTGCCTCCATGGGTTTTTCCCTCAAATGCATTGAATGCCATTCAACTGAAAGCGAACAGGCCTACACCTGCTCGAAATGCAAGGGGCTACTTGAAGTCCTGTATGACAAGGAGGCGTTCTCAAGCTACGAACTCGCCCAAAAGCCAGGCATATGGAAATACTCAAAGCTTTTTCCCTGCGGCGGGATAGCAATCACGCTGCATGAGGGCAACACGCCGCTTTATCACATAAACAATCTATTTTCAGGCATGGGCATTCACGTGAAATTCGAGGGGCTGAACCCCACAGGCTCGTTCAAGGACAGGGGCATGGCCGTGGGCATGAGTAAAGCCATTGAGTTCGGGTTCAAGAAAGTGGTTTGCGCCAGCACAGGCAACACCAGCGCGAGCATGGCAGCCTATGCCGCAAAGGCGGGTGTGATGCCATTTGTTTACGTGCCTAAGGGCAAAATTGCCCTGCCGAAGCTTGCGCAGGCACTGGTTTACGGCGCAAAAATTGTGCAGACCGAGGGGACGTTTGACGATGCCCTCAGGAAAGTGTTCGGAAGCACCAAACCAGACACCTATATCCTCAACTCCATCAACCCATACAGGCCGGAAGGGCAGAAAACACTTGCGTTTGAGCTTTCTGAACAGCTTGAGGAAAGCGGCGGGGTTGACACTGTCGTCGTGCCGGTGGGAAACGCCGCCAATATCAGCGCCATCTGGAAAGGGTTCAAGGAATACAAGCAGCTCGGCCTGGTGAAGAAATTGCCACGCATGATTGGCGTGCAGGCAGCTGGCGCAAACCCGGTCTACAAGGCATTCCTCTCAGGGAAATTCGAGCCCGTGGCAAACCCCGACACCATTGCCAGCGCCATCCGCATAGGAAACCCGGTAAGCCACGTGAAGGCGATTGCTGCCGCCAAGGAGAGTAAAGGGTTTATCACGCAGGTTAGCGATGCCGAGCTGCTGAATGCACTGGCCGCCCTGGCAAAGCACGAAGGGGTGTTCTGCGAGCCTGCAAGCGCCACGACGGTTGCGGCAGTTGCCAGGATGGTCCAGAACAATGAGATTGCAAAAGACGATAATGTCGTCTGTGTTTTGACTGGAAATGGATTGAAAGATCCTGAAACCGCTGCCAAAGCTGCAACCCACTGAGAGTTCCGGGTTGCGAGTTTCGAGCATCGTTCCCGAAACCCGTAACTCAAAACTCGGAACTGATATGGGTTTCGAGCACTGAAATTAACGTTGGAGAGATTTAAATGCAAATTGAATTTACCAAAATGCAAGCCACTGGAAACGATTTCATAGTCATTGATGAGATTGAGAGAGCCATTGTCGCGAATAAGGCCGAATTTGCCAAACTCGCCTGCGACAGGCACTTCGGGATAGGGGCAGATGGCGTTCTTTTTGTTTCCAAAGCCACTGCCGGGGTTTATGGGATGAAAATCATCAACCCGGACGGCAGCGAGGCCGAGATGTGCGGCAATGGCATGCGATGCGTGGCGCTCTACCTCAAAAAATACCATGCGCCCACTGCAAACAGGTTTCGGGTGAAAACGCTTGCTGGGATCATGGAGCCTGTGGTAGCTGGCAAAATGGTGGATGTAAATATGGGAAAACCTTCTTTCAAGTGCAGGGATTTGCCCTTTGAATGCAAATCAGAGACGTTCCTAAACCAGGAATTCAAGCCCAAATCCGATGATAAACCAATGAATATGACTACCGTGAGCATGGGCAACCCGCATGCGGTATTCTTTGTGAAAAACGTGGATAAGGTGCCCCTGGTGCGCCTGGGCCAGGTGATTGGGCTTGACTACAGGTTCCAGCAAGGGGTTAACGTGCATTTTGCGCAGGTGGTTTCGAAAAACATGGTGCGCCTGGTCACCTGGGAGCGGGGGGCCGGGCTTACGCTGGCGTGCGGAACTGGGGCGATCTCAACGGTTTCTGCCGGCTATAAATTAGGGTTGCTTGGCACAGACGTGCGCGCTGAATTGCCTGGCGGTGAGCTGAACATCAAGCTTGAGATTGACAAAAAGGGAGTGATTGCCAATACTTATTTGATTGGGCCTGCGGTTGAGGTTTTTAGGGGAACGTTTGAGTGCCCCAAATTTTAATAAATGCACTTCACCGTGAACTACCACCTGTTAAAACAGACCCAATTTTCGCTTAGGCGAAATCGGATTTTACGAAGAGCCTGATGGCTCATTCGAAAAAAAACTCGTGAAGCCTATGGGCTTCACGAAAGGTTCCAATCTCAGAATGAGATTGGATCCGGATTGAGTCGATGCGTCGACTCAATAGGATGCTATTGAGCCATTGGCTCAATCCGCATGGCGTCTTCTTTCATTGACGGGGCTATTGCCCCATCTCCGGAAGCGTTACTTCCCGCAGTTCCTGCGGTAGCTCTTTTGAGTATCAGATTTTCCGAAGAGCCCATGACACTTTGGAGCGACCCGGGCCATGTGCGATTTCATGGGCACTCGGGCGTCGGGTTTGCCACTCAGCATTGCCGTATGGCAAACCTCGCTCCGAAGTGTCACGCTAATGCGATGACCCTGCGCACTGCGCAGGGTACACGGATTCGCTGCTTCGGGC
>MNVF01000086.1 GCA_001871535.1 Candidatus Micrarchaeota archaeon CG1_02_49_24 | reverse complement strand
TCGGGCGGGGATGAATGCCAAGCGCCAACTTCACGAGAATTCAAGGACAACAGCCCTTGAGATTTTCGCTATCAAGCGAAAACTGGATTTCCGAATGAGCCTTCATACCCTGCACATTGTGCAGGGTCTCTCGCATCAGCGAGAGAGGCTCTTCGGAAAATCTGATGGCATATTAGACATGAACCTTAGACCTTAAACTTTAGACCTTAGACCTGTATAGGTGATAGCATATGCTTGACAAACTGAAAGAAGAGTTCAAGGGCGAACTCGAGGTCCGGCGCCAGAAAATCCTGGAGGAATCGCGCCAGCGCGCCAACCAGATAACCGTGGCTAAGAGGTCCCTGATTGAGACGGAGCGCCGGCAGATTGAGGCGGATGTCCAAAAACAGCTGAAGCAGGAGCGCGGCGAAGCGGTCTCCCATGCCAGGGTCGAGGCCAAGCGCCGGGCCAGCACTGCAAAGGAAGATGCCGTGGAAGAGGCCATGAACCTGCTCTGGACGAAATTTACCTCTTTAGGTTCTGGCGATGGCAAAAGATATGAGAAATTGCTGCTGGCACTTGCAGAGCTCGGCCTTTCGGAAGTCGGCGCAGGCAGCGTGATATATGCCAGCGAGAAAGACAAGAAGCTCCTGGAGAAAAAATACAAGGGTTGTGTAAAGGCCAAGCCTGGCATAACAGGCGGCCTGATAGTGGAGAGCAAGGACGGCAAGATACATGCCGATTACACGCTCCAGGGCATATTCGAGGAGAACAAGGACTACCTTGCGCGCAGAATACATGACAAAATGTTCGGAGGGTAACGAGGTAAATAGACAAGGAGATTGAAAACATGGGTGGAATTCCATATCTTAGTTTCAAGCCGCTGGTATACGGCTACAGCTTTGCCAGGGTACGGGCCAAATACAAGTTCATGCTCAGCAGGCAGTTCATCGATGAGCTGCTTGGGCTAAATACAATTGACGAGATAATCGCAAAGCTGGAGGAGACCTCCTACAAGCCGGATCTGGTTTCGCTGTCGCTGGGCGCCTCCAAGGGAACGCTCATCGACATTGCGACTGGCAGGAACTTCAGTAACCTGCTGAGCCAGATAATGGGCTTTACGCCAGAAATGGCAAAGCCTGTGCTGGAAACCTACCTGGATATTTATACTGTGCATAATCTTGTGGCCCTCCTTAGGTCACTTGGCAGCTGGGATGGCGCAGCCGACCCCGGCCTGAAGCATTATAGCTTCGCGTTCATGCCTGCAGGAGGCATTGACGCCTCGAAGTTCGAGCAGTTCAATCGGCAGGAGCTTGACACCAGCCTCCACAGCCTGAGGGGCAGTCCCTATGGCCGCATGGTTTATGAGGAATACAGGCGCTGCGGCAAGAATGAGCAGGAGTTCCTCAAGAACATAGAGTTCCTGGCTGCGCGCCTCTATTCAGCCTATTACAAAAGCATACCCGGAAAGATAACGCTCAGCGAAACTGACGCAGTCAAGCTTAGGAAGCTGATGGCCCTCAGGATGGAGGCTCAGGATATAATGCTCCTCCTGCGGGCGCTCAAGCGCAATGTGCCCTTTGACAGGATAACGGGCTATCTTGTGCTGGAGAACAGGAAGTATGAATCGTATTACAACATGGGCAAGAGTGATTTCGGCGGCCTTATGAAGGAGCTCGACCGGGCCTACAAGCTCGAGGCCTATGAGCGCTATGCAAAGGACAAGATGCTTTCATTTTATGAGATTGCGTTTGAGCAGCGGTTTGCGAGGCTAAGCGCAGGCATTTTCAGGCAGAGCGTGCTTTCGCTTGGCTCAATCCTCGGCTACATATTCATCAAGGAACAGGAAGTCATGAACATCAGGAAGATTGCCTGGGGCAAGCTCATGAGAATCAAGAAGGAGAGCATTGCCGAAATGCTGGTGTTTTCTGAGCGGATGGCAATCTGATGCAGGATGCAATTAGGCATTTACTTATTCACGAGGTTATTTGAAAATGGGAGAAAAGATTGCAGTCGTAGGCGAAGAGGCGCTCACAAAAGGGTTCAGGCTGGCAGGCATAGGCGATATACACAATGTTTTGCCAGGAACCGGGCAGGAAACGCTGAGGGCCCTAATCAAGGACCCGGCGGTGGCTATTATCATCACCTATGATTCAGTGATTGACAAGTGCGATTTCAGGATGAAAAAGGAAATCGAAAGCATGGCAAAGCCTGTGATAGTCACGCTTGCCTCAAGGGATGCCGTCCAGGGAGAGGGCGAAAGCCTGCAGTCGCTCATCAAGCGCGCCCTTGGCTTTGATTTATTTAAACAGTGATTATGTTGTGCGATATTTGAGGTGTTATGTATGGGGAAATTATACAAGATTTCAGGCCCAGTCGTTGTTGCAAACGAAATGCTTGATGCAAAAATGTATGATGTGGTCAAGGTCGGAGAGGAAGAGCTCATTGGCGAAATCATTAAGCTCGAAGGCGACAAGGCCACAATCCAGGTCTATGAGGAAACCTCAGGCCTAAAGCCGGGCGAGCCGGTCTCCACGACCAACGAGGCGCTCTCAGTAGAGCTTGCCCCTGGGCTGCTTAGGGGCATTTACGACGGCATCCAGCGCCCCCTTGACATAATTCTCAAGAAAAGCAATGATGCGTTTATCAAGCGCGGCACGGTTGTCGACCCGCTCGACCGCTCCAAAAAATGGGAGTTCAAAGCATGCGTGCGCAAGGGCGCCAAGGTAAAGAAAGGCGACATCATCGGCACTGTCCAGGAGACCGATGTCATTGAGCACAGGATACTTGCGCCAATTGACGGCACGGTTGAAGAAATTCACTCAGGCAAGTTCACCATTGTAGATGAAATCGGCACCATCAGCGATGGCAGGAAAAAGCATTCAGTATGCATGCTCCAGAAATGGCAGGTGCGGAAGGCGCGGCCCTATATTGAGAAGCTCGACCCGGTCATCCCGCTTATCACCGGCCAGCGCATTGTCGATACATTCTTCCCGATTTCAAAGGGCGGCACCTGCTGCATCCCGGGCCCCTTCGGGAGCGGAAAAACCGTCACACAGCACCAGTTCGCAAAATGGAGTGATACCGAGATTGTGGTCTACATCGGCTGCGGCGAGCGCGGCAATGAGATGACCGAAGTGCTCACGGAATTCCCGAAGCTGGTCGACCCAAAGTCAGGCAAGCCCCTCATGGAGCGCACCATCCTGATTGCCAACACCAGCAACATGCCCGTGGCTGCCCGGGAGGCAAGCATTTACACCGGCATCACCCTTGCAGAATATTTCCGCGACCAGGGCTATGGCGTCGCGCTCATGGCAGACTCAACCTCACGCTGGGCTGAGGCCATGAGGGAGATTGGCGGCCGGCTTGAGGAAATGCCCGGCGAAGAGGGCTATCCTGCCTATCTTGCCAGGCGGCTGGCAGAATTCTATGAGCGCTCAGGCAGGGTAAAATGCCTTGGCTCATCCGAGCGCTTTGGCTCAATCACGGTCATTGGCGCGGTCTCGCCGCCAGGCGGCGATATCAGCGAGCCGGTTTCGCAGAACACCCTTCGTGTTACCAAGGTGTTCCTTGCCCTTGATGCAGCCCTTGCCAAGAAGAGGCACTTCCCTAGCATCAACTGGCTCAACAGCTATTCGCTCTACACGCGCTCGCTTGACAGCTGGTTCGGCGCCAATGTGGCCAAGGATTTCACCTCGCTGAGGAATGAGGCCATGGCCATGCTCCAGCGCGAATCCGAGCTCCAGGAAGTGGTTCAGCTGGTCGGACCCGACGCATTGCCTGAAAAGGAACAGGTTGTGCTCATGGCATCCAAGATGCTTAGGGAGGACTTCCTCCAGCAGAGCGCCTACAGCGATGTGGATTCCTACACCAGCCTGAAAAAGCAGTATCTTATGCTGAAGAACATCATGAAATTTTACCACAGTGCTGTCTATTCGGTTGACAAGGGTCAGCAGGTCAAGAACCTGCAGGCATTGCCCATCATCGAGCGCATTGCCCGGATGAAGGAAATCCCTGAGGCAAAGCTCGGCGACCTGGATAAACTGGGCGCTGACATTGCAGCAATTGGCGAAGGCAGTGCCGCAACCAATTGACAATAAAGTATATGGTTTAAGGTTTAAAGTTCAAGGTCTAAGGTCTAAGATAGACGGGCGTTGAACCATGAACCTTGAACTTTTAACTTTGGACATTTAGAGGTGTTTTGGATGAAAGAATACAAGACTGTTATCCAGGTCGCAGGCCCCCTGGTTTTCGTGGAAGGTGTTTCCAATGTGGGCTACAACGAGCTCGTGGAAATCATACTGCCAAGCGGAGAAAAACGCAGGGGCCAGGTGCTGGAGGTCAGCAAGAATATTGCCGTGGTCCAGCTCTTTGGGGCCAGCGCAGGCCTTGACATTGCCAACACGAGCGTCAAGTTCCTTGGCGAGACCATGAAGCTTACGGTAAGCACCGAGATGCTTGGCCGTGTCTTCAACGGCCTTGGCGAGCCCCGTGACAACGGCCCGAAAATCCTCAGCGGCAAGAAGGCTGACATTCTTGGCAGTGCCATCAACCCTTATGCCCGTGACGAGCCAAAAGCTTTTATCCAAACTGGCATTTCTGCCATTGACGGCATGAATACCCTTGTCCGCGGCCAAAAGCTGCCGATTTTCTCAGGTGCAGGCCTGCCCCATAATCAGCTTGCCGCACAGATTGCCCGCCAGGCTAAGGTGCGCGGCACAGGCGAGGAATTCTCAGTGGTGTTTGCCGCGGTCGGCATCACATTCGAGGAAGCCAGCTTCTTTATCCGGGATTTCGAGCGCACAGGCGCGCTTGAGAAGGCCGTGCTCTTCCTGAACCTTGCAGACGACCCGTCAGTGGAGCGTATCATCACTCCCAGGCTGGCCCTCACAACAGCCGAATACCTTGCCTATGAAAAAGACATGCACGTGCTGGTCATTATCACGGACATGACAAACTATTGCGAGGCGCTCCGTGAAATCGCCAGTGCCCGCGAGGAAGTGCCAGGCAGGCGCGGCTACCCGGGCTACATGTATACCGACCTTTCAACCATCTATGAGCGGGCAGGTCGCATCAAGGGCAAGGAAGGCACAGTCACCCAATTCTCAATCCTGACCATGCCCGGCGACGACATTACCCACCCCATTGCTGACCTTACAGGCTATATCACCGAGGGGCAGGTGGTGCTGAGCCGTGATCTCCACAGGAAGAATATCTATCCGCCAATCGATGTGCTTCCCAGCCTCTCAAGGCTGATGAACCTGGGTATCGGCAAGGAGCAGACCCGCGAGGACCACAGGAATACTGCCGACCAGTTATATGCCGGCTATGCAACAGGCCGCGACCTCCGTGCCCTGAGTGCAGTGGTGGGCGAGGAAGCGCTCACAGAGCTTGACCGGAAATACCTGAAGTTTGCAGAGCAGTTCGAAAAACGCTTTATTGCCCAGGACAACTACGAGGACAGGACAATTGACGAGACCCTGGAGCTTGGATGGGAGCTTTTGTCTGCCCTGCCTGAGGGCGAATTGAAGCGAATCAAAAAGGAATTCATTGAGAAATACGGAAGAAAGCATTATGAGAAGCAAAAACAAAAACAGGCAGAAACAGACTCTGCCAAAAAGTAAAAGTGCAAGTCTGAAAACCATAAACTGAAAACCCGAAACCGTTATGGTGTTGTTATGGACATAAACCCAACTAGGATGGAATTGATAAAGCTCAAAGCCAGGATAAAGCTGGCAGTCAATGGCCATGGCCTGCTGAAGCGCAAGCGCGATGCGCTCATCCTCGAGTTTTTCGCGCTTTTGAAGAAGGTGCGCGACATCAGGAAACAGGTGGACGAGCAGATGGAGCGCAGCTATGAGGCCATTGCCCGCGCCCAAATCTATCACAATTCCTCTGAGCTTGAGAACATCGCGCGGGCTGCCAGGACAGTGCCAAATGTCGTCATGGATATCCGCAACATCATGGGTGTCAAGATTCCATCGATTCGCACAGCCGAGCTCGGCGAGGACATCGGCAGCATGGATTCCATACTCATTGGCGGCAGCGCCAAAATCGACGAGGCAATTTCCAGCTTCAGGCACTCCCTTGAGCTGATTGTAAGGCTTGCCGAATCCGAGACTGCCGTGCGCAGGCTCATCCGCGAGATTGAGAAGACAAAAAGAAGGGTCAATGCCCTGGAATTCAACCTCATACCCCAACTGCGCGGCCAGGCCAAATGGATTGGCTTCAGGCTGGATGAAATGGAACGGGATTCGTTTTTCATGCTGAAAATGATTAAAAAGAAGATTGCAAGAAGGAAAGCTGTGCAAAAAGGAGAAAACGGGAAAGAAGGAAGTTGAGTTTGGTTAGGTGATTTTTATGGTGAAACTATTATTCTCTTGTGAACCCTCAAAGAAAAGCGTTCTGGCAAAGGCGCTTGAAACCGACCAATATGCTGCCGAAAGCCTTGCGCGCATTGGCTACACTCTGAGGGAGATTGAGGGGAAAGTCTATGTGCTTTTCAGCACCGAGAAGGTCTCCTATGTGAAGGAAAAATTAAAGGATGTCGCAACCCTTGTGGAAGGCAAGGATGCTGAAAAAGTCATTGCGCAAATAGAGTCAGAGGCTGACAGCGCGGCGCAGGGATTTGGAAGCATGTTTGGGTGAATGAACCTTCGATTCTTCAGGGACTAATCACCTATCAAACTGTACTGCACCCCTCTAGAACTGCACAGGTCAGAACCAGAGACTTTTTGACCGGCAGAATGCAACAATTTGAGTTTTAAACCGCTGGCTGCGATATATATCCCGGGTTGCCATGCTAAACAGACAAAGGATTTTGCTTTACCTGATTCAGGAACTCCAGCACAAAGCCAAGTTTACAAAGACAGCCGTTGACAAGATGCTGTTCCTGCTGCTGAAGGAATACTCGTTTGGCGAGAAGGCGAAATTTTATTCGTTTTACCCATACAAATTCGGCCCGTTTTCCCAGTTGTTTTATTACGATTTAAGGAAAATGGAAAGCGTGGGCTGCCTTGAAGGCAACGGCATGAATCTGACTGCGCAAGGCGCCAAAGAAGCAGGGCATTTAGAGCCTGAATTGAAGGAATGCATCGGGCAAGCCATCGCCAGGTTCCCAAGCGCCGAAAAACTCATAGATTACGTCTATGCGCGCTATCCTGATTATACCGTGAAAAGCGAGCTTAAGGCATTGCCACTGGCCAAACCCCTTCCAGGATTTTATCGTGAAGTTGGCAGAATACCCCGCCCTTCGGGCGGGGATGAATGCCAAGCGCCAACTTCACGAGAATTTTCCGAATGAGCCTTCATACCCTGCACATTGTGCAGGGTCTCTCGCATCAGCGAGAGAGGCTCTTCGGAAAATCTGATACCATTGGCTATGAGGGAAAGAACATAGATTCCTTCCTTGACATCTTAATCCGCAACCAAATCCAGGAAATTATTGACGTACGGC